>CAMCOB010000044.1 GCA_945876305.1 Bifidobacterium breve | reverse complement strand
GCTCGCGCGCGCTCGCGTGCGGCGGCCTTCTTCTGGTCGAGCGTGAGCGCTGGGGCAGGGGCGGCCTGATCAGCCATAGCCCATCACCTTCATCAGCAGCTTGCCGTCGTCGGTCATCTTGTCGGGGCCCCACGGCGGATCCCATACCCAGTTGACGTCCACCGCCGTCACACCATCGAGTGGCTCCACGAACTTGCGCACGTCGGCGATGATCTGCTCGGTGAGTGGGCACCCCATCGACGTGAGGGTCATGTCGATGTCCACCTTGCCGGTGTCTTCATCCACAGTCACGTTGTAGAGCAGGCCCAGATCGACCACGTTGATACCGATCTCTGGGTCGTCCACCTGCTTCATCGCTTCGCGGACGTCGTCCTGGTTCACCATCTCAGCCTCCGTGTGCGGTGGTCTCACGATAGCTGGCGATCGCGTCGCGAAGCGCCAGCCATGACAGCAGTGCGCATTTGACGCGCACTGGGTACTTGGCCACACCCTCCAGGGCGATGGCATCGCCGAGCAGGTCCTCGTCGGGATCTGCGTCGCCGTGCATCATCAGGCGGAAGTGCTCCACGATCTCGAGGGCCTCATTCAGGTCCTTGTCCGCCACCACCTCGGTGAGCATCGATGCGGCGGCCTGGGAGATGGAGCAGCCGTCACCGTCGGCTCTGATCTCGACGATGCGGTTGTCTTCCACGAGGATGTCGAGGAAGCACTCGTCGCCGCATACCGGGTTGTGCTCGTGCACCGATGCCGAGGCGTTCTCGATGCGCCCGCGGCCCCGGCGGTTGCGGTAGTGATCGAGGATGAGCTGCTGGTACAGGTCGTCGAGCCCGCCCATGGTCAGACCCCGAACCAGGTGCGGCACTCGATGAGGGCGCCCTGCAGGGCGAGGATGTCCTCATCGGTGGTGTAGACGTGGGCACTGGCGCGCGTGGTGCTCTGAGTGCCAAGCACGCGCATAAGCGGCTTGGCGCAGTGGTGGCCGGCCCGCACGCACACGCCCTTCGAATCGAGGAACTGCGCGATGTCGTGGGGGTGGACGGCGTCGAGGGTGAACGACACGGCCGCGCCGCGCCGGTCGGCATCCGTGGGCCCGAGAATGGTGAGGCCGGGCACTTCGCCCAGCGCGTCGATCATCAGTTCTGCGGTGGCCCGCTCGTGCTCGCGCACACGGTCCATCCCGAGTGCCTCGAGGTATTCAACGGCGGCACCGAGCCCCACGGCCTCGGCGATTGGCGGGGTCCCCGCCTCGAACTTCCATGGGATCTCGGCCCACGTGGAGCCCTCGGTGGTGACGTCATAGATCATCTCGCCTCCGCCGAGGAACGGCTCCATTGCATTGAGGCGTTCGGGCGTGGCGGCCAGCGCGCCGATGCCGGTGGGGCCGAGCATCTTGTGCCCGGTGAACACAAGGAAGTCGCTGCCGATTGCAGTGGCATCAACCGGCATGTGGGGCACGCTCTGGGTGGCGTCAATCATGGTGAGCGCGCCGGCCTGATGCGCCATCTCCACGATCTCGCGCACGGGGTTGATGGTTCCGAGCACGTTGGACACATGCACGGCGGCCACCATGCGGGTGCGGGGCCCGATGAGCGCCCGCAGGGCATCGAGCTCGACTTCACCCTGAGGGGTAACCGGGGCGAACAGCACCTTGGCGCCGGTCATGCTGGCCACGATCTGCCACGGCACGATGTTGGAGTGGTGCTCCATCTCGGTGACCACGATCTCGTCGCCCTCGCGCAGCTCGCGCACACCCCACGCCCAGGCCACCAAGTTGATGGCCTCGGTGGCGTTCTTGGTGAGCACCAGCGCCTCGCGCGGGTGGTTGATGAGGCGCGCAGCCGCTGTGCGCCCGGACTCAAAGCGATCGGTGGCCTCTGCCGCCATCTCGTACACGCCACGGTGCACGTTGGCGTTGGTCTCGCGGTAGTACGCGTTCATCGCGTCCAGCACTACCTGAGGCTTCTGCGAGGTGGCCGCGGAATCGAGGTAGTGCAGAGGGTGGCCGTCGGGTCGCGGGGCGACGAACATGGGGAACTCCGCGCGGATCGCGCGGGCGTCCAGCGCGGGGCTCCCCGTGGTCGTCATCAGTTCGGGGCGTTGGCCGGCTCGTGCGAGCCGAACTCCACGTAACCCTTGTCCTCGAGGTGCTCGGCCAGCTCGGGACCGCCGGTCTGGGCGATGCGCCCCTCAAACATCACGTGCACGACGTCCGGTGTGATGTAGCGCAGGATGCGCGTGTAGTGAGTGATGATGAGGCATCCGAGGTCGGGGCCGCGCTGGGCGTTGACGCCCTCCGACACAATGCGCAGCGCATCGACGTCGAGTCCTGAGTCGGTCTCGTCGAGGATGGCGAACTTCGGCTCGAGGAGCGCCATCTGCAGGATCTCGTGGCGCTTCTTCTCGCCGCCTGAGAAGCCCTCATTCAGGTAGCGGTCCGAGAACGACGGGTCAAACTGCAGGAGTGCGCTCTTCTCCTTGAACAGCTTGGCGAACTCGCGCACGGGGATCTCCTCGCCGCGCGACGCGTTGACCGCGGTGCGCAGGAAGTTCATCACCGACACACCGGGGACCTCGACCGGGTACTGCATGGCGAGGAACAGGCCCTTCTGGGCGCGCTCGTCGGCAGCCATCTCGGCGAGGTCTTCTCCGCCAAACAGCACAGAGCCGCCCGTGATCTCGTAACGCGGGTGGCCGGCAAGGGCGTATGCGAGCGTGCTCTTGCCCGAGCCATTTGGCCCCATAAGGGCATGCACCTCGCCCTGAGGCACTTCGAGGTCCACGCCCTTGAGAATAGGCGTGTTATCGACGGCAACCTCGAGGCCGGTGATCTTCAGGATGGGGTCAGGCACGAAACGGAATCTCCTTGAAATGAGTCATCGGGCATCGAATGGGTGTGTGGTGTCGGGTGTGGGGTCGATCCACACCCGGCCATCGCGGACCTCGACCGGGAACACCGGCAGCGAGGCCGTGGCGGGCGGTGTGATTGCCGCTCCGTCGGAAAGGCGGAAGTAGGCGCCGTGGCGCGGGCACT
Source organism: Bifidobacterium breve (assembly GCA_945876305.1). Classification (GTDB taxonomy): domain Bacteria; phylum Actinomycetota; class Thermoleophilia; order Miltoncostaeales; family Miltoncostaeaceae; genus SYFI01. The sequence continues at coordinate 6,436 of CAMCOB010000044.1, read as the reverse complement.
CGATGCGACCCATGTCGGGGTCGAGCCAGCCCGCGCTGAGCGATGCCATGCCATGGGTGCAGGTGTCGTGCACCGCGTGAAGGGTGCCCTCGACATTTGCCAGGCAGATGGGCTGGCCACCGACCTCAACCCGGGTCATGGTGCCGGGCGGGATGTCGTCGAGCGACATGACATCGACCACGTTCATCGCACCTTGGCGCGTGCGGCAGCAGCAAGTTCGTCGCGCAGCTCGCCGAACGAGATCTGGTCGAGAACTTCCTGGAAGAACCCATACACGATGAGGTGCTTCGCCTCGAGCTCAGGCACACCGCGGCTCATGAGATAGAAGACCTGCTCGTCGTCCACGCGGCCCACCGCACCGGCGTGCGAGCACTTGACCTCGGCCGTCTCGATCTCGAGAAACGGGATGGTATCGGCGCGCGCTCCCTCCGTGAGGATGAGGTTGCGATTGGTCTGGTAGGCGTCGGTGCCCGGGGCGCCCGGGGGCACCACGAGGTTTCCGAAAAACACCGTGTGGGCGGTGTCCTGAATCGCACCCTTGTAGAGCAGGTTCGAGTACGCCTGCGGCGCCTCGTGGCGCGACACGACGCGGTGCTCAAAGTGCTGGTTGCCGGTGGCGAAGTACATGCCGAGCGCGCGCGCGTCGGATCCGCTGCCATGGCAGTACATCGTGGGCTCCACGCGCACGACATCGCCACCCAGCGTGACATTGACCGAGCGTGCCCGGGCGTCCTTGCCGGTCGAGGCACGGATGGTGGCGTGGTGGCGCATGCCGGAACCCCATCCGATGTACGAGACGTGCTCCAGCTCACCGCCCTCGGCCACGAACATCTCCACCACCGACGACGCCTGCACCGGGCCGTCGAGATCGGGGGACACGTAGCGGTCAACCACGGTTGCCTTGGCACCCTCCTCCACGATGATGAGCGTGCGGCCAAATACGCGGCCGGTGGCTCCCGTTGCGGTGAGCACCGTCTCGACCGGAAGTGTGAGGTGCACGCCGCGCGGCACGTACACGAATGTGCCCGCGTCCCAGTGTGCGGCGTTGAGTGCACCGGGACGATCGTCAAACCCGGCCAGCGAGTACAGGCGGGGACGCACGAGGGACTCGTGGTCGATGAGCGCCTGCCCCAATTCGGACACGATGACGCCATCGGGAAGGTCAATGATCTCTGCGGGAGCCGGTACGCCGTCGGTAAAGGCCAGACGTGCCGATCGTCCTTCGGTGGCAGGTAATACAACGGTGCCCGTGGCGCCGGCACCCGATGGCTCGGGGCCGGTCATGGCGAGATCTGCGGGAGGAGTGAAGCGCCACTCCTCCTCCATCCCGGTAAGCACGGGCAGGGCATCAAGGTTGGCGGTTGCCGTGGTGCGGGCCTCTGCGGCCCAGGCCGGGGCATCAGCCAATGGAACCCTCCATCTGCAGCTCGATCAGGCGGTTGAGCTCAACCGCGTATTCCATGGGCAGTTCCTTGGCGATGGGCTCGATGAACCCGCGCACGATCATGGCCATGGCCGCCTCCTCGCTGAGCCCGCGGCTCATGAGGTAGAAGATCTGGTCGTCGGCCACCTTGCTGACGGTGGCCTCGTGGCCAATCGAGGCGTCCTCCTCCTGAATGTCCATGTACGGGTAGGTGTCGGAGCGGCTGTCCTCATCGAGAAGCAGCGCGTCGCACACCACCGAGGCCTTCGCCCGACGAGCACCCGGCTCCACCTTCACCAGGCCGCGGTACGACGTGCGCCCACCGCCCTGCGAGATGGACTTGCTGATGATCGTGGACGAGGTATCGGGCGCCACGTGCACCATCTTGGCGCCGGCGTCCTGATGCATTCCCGGGCCGGCCATGGCCACCGAGAGCACCTCGCCGCGCGCGCGCGGACCGACCATCCATACCGCTGGGTACTTCATGGTGAGCTTGGAGCCCAGGTTGCCGTCGATCCATTCCATGACGGCGTCCTCGTGGGCCACTGCGCGCTTGGTGACGAGGTTGTAGACGTTGTTCGACCAGTTCTGGATGGTCGAGTACCTGCACCGTGCACCCTTCTTCACGATGATCTCGACCACTGCGGAGTGCAGCGAGTCGGCCGAGTACGTGGGGGCTGTGCAGCCCTCGACGTAGTGCACGTACGAGCCGGGCTCGCAGATGATGAGCGTGCGCTCGAACTGGCCCATGCTCTCGGCGTTGATGCGGAAGTAGGCCTGCAGCGGGATATCCACCTGCACCCCTGGCGGGATCCAGATGAACGAGCCACCGGACCACACGGCCGAGTTGAGTGCCGCGAACGTGTTGTCACCGGGGGGGATGACCGTGGCCCAGTACTCACGGAAAAGCTCTTCGTGCTCGCGGAGCGCGGTGTCGGTGTCACAGAAGATGACGCCCTTCTCCTCAAGGTCTTCGCGGATCGAGTGGTACACGACCTCAGACTCGTACTGCGCGGAGACACCTGCCAGGAACTTCTGCTCGGCCTCGGGGATACCCAGGCGGTCGAACGTGTTGCGGATGTCGTCCGGAACGTCGTCCCACGAGCGGCCCTGATGATCGGCGGCCCTGATGAAGTAGAAGATGTCCTGGAAGTCGAGGCTGGACAGATCGCCACCCCAGTCGGGGATCTCGCGACTCTCAAAGATCTCCAGCGACCGAAGCCGGAACTTGGTCATCCACTCGGGCTCGTTCTTGAGGGCGGAGATCTCGCGCACAACGTCAGCGTTGAGGCCCTTTTTGGGCTCAAATACGTAATTGGCCGGGTCGTGCCAGCCGTACTTGTACGTTGTGTCGATATCGATCTCAGGCTTGGCCGTCGACATAAGGGCGCTCCTCTTTGTGGTCGGGCGCGGTTTCTCTATATGTTACGCACATAGCCCGTAGAATCAACCGCCTGCGGACGAGGAATGTGTTCCCGACTCCGAAGTCGTCTGCCAGGGCTATCCTTGACCGAGTGAGGACCGTGAGGACACCCCGATGACCACCGATCCCGCCACCCTCCCCGACGACGAGGTGGAGATTCAGCGACTTGTGGCCGCTCTTGGCGACGGCACGCGTCGGCGTGTGTTTTTCACTGTGCGCGAGGCATGCGGTCTGGTTGGCAAGGACGAGGTGGCTGAGGGCGTGGGCATTACGCGCCGGCTGGCCGGGTTCCACCTCGACAAGTTGGTGGAGCAGGGGTTTCTGCGTGCCGAGTTCCAGCGCCGCAGCGGCCGCACCGGCCCGGGGGCCGGTCGACCAGCCAAGTTCTATGCCCTTGCAGCGCCAGAAGAGGATAAGCGCCTGCTCGAGAAGCACTACGACCTACTTGCCGAACTGCTGTTGCGGGCAATGAATGACCGCTCCGGGGAAGACCCTCAAGAGGTGCTGGAGCGCGTGGGCTACGAGTTTGGGCGGGAACTCGGCGTCGCCGAGCGCGCGGCCGGCCGCAGCCCGTCGTATACATCAACCACGGAGGCCGTGATGGGCGTGGTGGGGGTGCTTACCCGCTACGGGTTTGGGGCCACCGCTGGCACCGACGGCGAGTTCACCGCCCGGGCATGTCCGTTTGAGGAGATGGCCAAGGTGGACCCGAAGAGGGTGTGCGGACTCGACCGGGCGATCTGGCGCGGGGTGCTGTCGGCATTCAATCCAGATGCCACGCTGGCGGGCGCCACTGCCCGGGCCGAGGGCGATGAGGCCTGCGCGGCCCGGATCGTGTCGGCCGGCTCCTAGAACCGCTGGGGTCTAGAGGTCCTTCAGGCGCGAGGTGCCGAAGAGCCAGAACATCCAGCTGAAGAGCCCCGTCATGATCATCGCGCCGATGATGTCGACGTAGTGGCCGGCCTGGGCCGAAGCGAAGATCTCGATCACCATCACGAGGGCCAACAGGCCAAACATGATCCAGCCGGTCCACATGATCCAGCCGAGCGGCAGGTACTTGCGGGTGCCCACGGTGTGGGCGAGCGGGGCGTAATTCGCCCGGCGTCCGCCGGCGCGCTTCGGCTTGGTGTTGGTCTTCTTACCGGGTGCCATCGGCGGGGAGGATACCGTGATCGTCGGCGGATGCCTTGGGGTGCCATGTGCCGCGCCGAAGTCGGACGATGCTCACACCCATCGCAACGAAGTAAACGGCGCTGAATGACACCTGCGCAATGGACCCGTGGACGAGGCCGAACAGCCCCCACGGGATACACCCGATCATCGCGATGAAGCGCAGCTGCACCTGGCCACGGGATGCACGCGAGGCGATGGCGAACAGCAGGCCGACCCCGGCGAGCAGGTCGGCTGGGCCAGTCCAGAAGATGACCATGAGGATGACTGCGATGGGCACGGCCGCAGCGAGGGCGATGCGACCACGACGCGAATATGGGCTGATGCCCGCGAGGTCCACGCCCGTATAGAGCGCGTTCATGGAGACGCCCGCGGCCGCCCCGAGCAGCGCCCAGTGAAGGATGAGCACCGCGCCACCGGATGCATCGATGGCCAGAAGCCAGAGCCGCCGGCGTGCGAGCGTGGCGCCCAGGAGCAGTCCGTACCCCAGAAAGCCGGTGGCCTGCGTGATGAGGTCTGCAGAGGTCACGGCGTCATCCTTGCGCGCCGCCCCACGGAGGTGCCCACCGGTGGTTGACTGCGGGTATGGAACTTGGGATCGAGGGGCGTGTTGCGCTTGTGACTGGCGGGAGCCGGGGAATCGGCCGCGCATCGGCCGAGGCTTTGGCGCGCGAGGGTGTGGCGGTCGCGGTTGCGGCGCGCGGCGCGGAGGACGTGGACGCCGCGGTTGCCGCGATTCGCGCCATGGGCGGCCGTGCTGAGGGCATTGTCATGGACATGTCTGATCCCGCTGGCCCCGCCGCTGCGGTTTTCGCCTGCGAGTCGGTGCTCGGACCGGTGGATGTGCTGGTGGCGAATGCCGGTGGCCCGCCGCCGGGGCCATTTCTTGCGACCGACGATGCGGGCTGGGATATGGCCGTGCAGCAGAACCTGCTTGGCACCATCCGTCTCATTCGAGCTGCGCTGCCGGGTATGCGTGATCGGGGGTGGGGGCGCATCATTACCGTGACGAGCACCTCGGTACGCGAGGTGATCGATGGTCTGGCGCTGTCCAACGCCACGCGGGCGGGGGTGGCGGGGGCTGTGCGGACGTTGGCGCGTGAGGTCGCCGCCGACGGTGTGACCGTCAACAACGTTTTGCCGGGTCCCATCCTTACCGACCGTATGCGCGAGTTGCTCGCAGCCGAGCCCGACCTGGACGCCGCCATTGCGGCCCGGGGGGCACGAAACCCCACCGGCCGTGTGGGCGACCCCGCCGAGGTGGGCGACTTGGTGGCATTTCTGGCATCGGACCGCGCCGCGTTTATCACGGGCGGATCGGTGATGATCGATGGAGGGGAGAGCCGTGTCGTCGGTTGATCATGAGCGTCCACCGTTTCGGTTCAGCACGCGAATGCGCGTTGACTTCGCCGATACCGATGCGTTTGGGCATGTGTACTTCGGGCGGTACAGCCGGTACGTGGAGCGGGCTGTTATCGAGTACCGGCGCGAGGTCGGAATCGGCCTGCTGGGGGAGCCCGGGCACCTGTTCGTGGTGAGGTCACTGACCATCGATTACCACGCCCCCGTGCGGTTTGACGACACCATCGAGGTGTTTGTGCGCACGACCCGGGTGGGTACCACCAGCCATACCCACGACCTGCGCATCGAGCGCCTCGACGACGATGGCGCCTTGCACGTGGCCGATGCCCGTGCCGTGCTGGTCGGTGTGGCGTCACAGGACGACGGCCCACCCACGCCGATACCCGGTGCCATGCGCGCCGCCATTCAGGCGTTCGAATCCTGAGCGTGCGCCTGCTTGGTCAGGATGCTGCGGTTCTGGCGGCTGCCGGGGCTGACATTGACGCGCTCCAAGAGATCGAGGCCTGGGCGCGGCGTGCTGTGGGGGTACCCGACGGGGCACAGATCGTGGACGCTCACGTGCATCTGGGAATCGATCGCGATGGGCATGCGCTGGCGGCTGCTGATCTTGTGGCCGACATGGATGCCAACGGCATCGCCGCGTCGGTGGCCTTTCCCGCCAATGAGCCGGGGATGGATGGCGATTTTCGCGAGGCCAACGGTCGTGTGGCCGATGCCGCGGCCGCATACCCCGGGCGCATCATCCCGTTTTGCAGGATCGATCCCACGCTCCCCATTGGCCGGGTGCTGGCTGATGCCGATGCCACCGGGGTCCGTGGGGTCAAGTTGCACCCGGTGGCGCAGCGGTTTCACCCCGAGGGGGACGAGTGCGTGCGCGTGGTGCGCGAGGCCACTGACCGCGGGTGGCCCGTGCTGTTTCATGCGGGATTCGGGGCCCGTCCGCTGGGTGATGCGTTTGCACGGCTCATTGATCAGGTGCCCGATGCCCGATTGATTCTCGCCCATGGGGGGAGAGGGGATCACCGGGCGCTTGTCGCCGCGACCGCCGGTCACCCGGG
>CAMCOB010000043.1 GCA_945876305.1 Bifidobacterium breve | reverse complement strand
GTCGTCTGCGGCTCGGTCACACCCACCTCGGTGCCGGCCAACTTGGCCGTGTAGCCCGAGAGGAAGTGGAACATGGCCTGCTCGGGCGTGAGGCGGGCGATGGGCGGCAGCACGCCGAAGGCGTCGGCCGTGAGCATCACCACGGTGCTCGGAATACCCGCGCGCTTCTCGGGCACCGAGCCCGGGATCTGCGTGAGGGTGTAGGCGGCGCGCGTGTTCTCGGTGATGGAGTCGTCGTCCAGATCGAGCTGACGCGTCTCTGGGTTCATCACGGCGTTCTCAACCACCGTGCCGAAGTGCGTGGTGGTGGCGAAGATCTCCGGCTCGGCCTCGGCCGAGAGGTTGATGATCTTCGCGTAGCAGCCGTTCTCGATGTTGAACACGCCATCGTCGGCCCAGCCGTGCTCGTCGTCACCGATGAGCTGGCGCTCAGGGTCGGTGCTGAGCGTGGTCTTGCCGGTGCCCGATAGGCCGAAGAACACCGCCACACGGCCATCGTCGGCCACGTTGGCTGAGCAGTGCATGCTCAGCACACCGGTCTCGGGCAGACGGTCGTTCATGAGGGTGAAGATCGACTTCTTGATCTCACCGCCGTACTTGGTGCCGCCGATGAGGATCTCGAGCTTGGTCAGGTTGAGCGTGACGAAGCCGGATGAGTTGGTGCCGTGCGTTGCCGGGTCGGCATCGAACGTGGGCGCGTGCAGGATGACGGCCTTGGGCTCGTGCACCTTGATCTCGTCGGGCGTTGCCGGGATGAACATGGTGCGGGCAAACAACACATGCCACGCGCTCTCGCTGACCAGACGCAGCGGCAGGCGGTGCTCGGGGTGGGCGCCGGCGAAGGCGTCCAGCACAAACAGCTCGCGGCCGTCGCTCAGGTGGGCAGCAAGGTCGCCGCGCAGCACATCGTTGTGTGCTGGCTCGATGGGCTGGTTGGGGCCCCACCACACGCGGGCCTCGGAGCCGGGCTCCTTCACAGTGAACTTGTCCTTGGGGGAACGACCCGTGTTGGGTGCCGTGTTCACCAGCAGCGGACCGCCCTCACAGATCACGCCTTCATCACGACGGAGTGCGTGCTCGTAGAGCTCTTCCGTTGTAGGGTTCCAGTGGATGGTTCCCGAGGTCGTAACGCCGTGTGAATCCAGTCCGACCGGCCCGTTGCCGTTGCTCATCCAATCCCTCCGGTGGGGTTTCTCGTCCGCGAGGGGCGCGACCCCCTTCGCGATCCGTGAAAGGTACCCGTTTCCTCGGCGGCAATCACCACGGAGCAGTGGGCCATTCGTCCCGCTGATAGCGTCGCCGCAATGCGTCGCGACGAGTTGCAATCCACCGGTACTCAGGTTCCCGTGCTGGCCACAGTGGCCCTCGGGCCCCTGCCGCAACCCGGCAACTGGGCCAGGCGGCTTGAACTGCTGGGGATGGACGTAATCACCACCGGCGCTGCCGTGGACGATCCAGAGATGATCCGTGCAGCCGTGGCCGCCGTGCCGCACCGGCCGGTGCTCGCCCGGGCGGGAGATCCGGGGGCGCTTGTGGCAGCAGGAGCGCGCATCGTGGCGATGGATGGAGTGGCTCCCCATGGGGCCTACGCATTCCGCTCCGACGAGGTGCTGGTGATCCCCGTGGCCACCGGGAGGCCGGCTGAGAACGCCAATGATGTGGCGCGCGATGTGCTCATGGCGGCGCGCCAGGGGTCGCCGTCGGCTCTGTGGGTGGCGGCTCCGGACCTGTCGGATATGCCTGAGGATGTCGTGGAGGCCAAGTTGCGGGCCATGGCCGAGGGCGCCCGTATGGCCCGTATGTGGCTCGCCAAAGAGCAATTCGACACTGATTGAGCGCGGGAACGTGGGGGAATTGCCCGTCCGGCGTCTAACCTGACGGAGTAATGCTGACGCTCGTACGACGCGCCCGTGTGGCGCTAAAGGCCTCCCTGCCCACGATTATCGGGCTGGTTGTCGTCGCAATCGCGGTGGCCAACCTTGCTGATGTCGTGTGGTCGGGCATGGCCGAGCACTTTGAGGTGCTCGCGCGACTGGTGCCCGAGCGTGCGGCTCCGTGGGCCCATGCTCTGGCCGCACCCGTCGCCGCGCTCATGCTCGGGCTGGGCTGGGCGCTTACCCAGCGCCGCCGCGCCGCACTTGCAATCGCCGTGGCGCTGCTCGGCGTGATGGCCGTCACCATGGCGGGCGAGCGACGCCCGGCCGACGCCATTGCATGCGGTGTGCTGGCCGTGCTGCTGTACCTCGCTCGCAGCGCCTTCCCGGTGATGCCGCCGCCCGCTGCCATCCGCCAGTCTGTTCGCCGTATCCCGTTTGTGGCGGTGGGATCGTTTGTTATTGGTGTGCTTGCCATCGTGGTAGCACGCGGCGACGCCGTGCCCGAGATCAGCGGTGGGGATGTGGTGCGCGAGGCATTTGCACTGCTCACCTGGCGCGCCGGCCCGGCCGACTTCCCGGCCACCTTCCACTGGCTGCCCGAGGCCTTGGCCCTGGTGAGCATCATCGCGCTGGTGGTGGTGCTGGCACCGCTCATGCGGCGCCCGCCATTCACCCCCGACCCGCAAACGGCCGCGTCGCGCCGTCGCGTTGACGATCTGGTGAGCCGTCACGACAGCGGCAGCCTGTCGTCATTCCTGCTTCGGGCCGATCACCACTGGATGTTCTCCGACGATCGTGACGCGGTGCTGTCGTACCGGGTGGAGTCGGGTGTGTTTCTGGTGGCCGCCGACCCAGTGGGGCATCCCGACGCGCTGCCCGGGCTGGCACAGAAGGCCGCCGATACCGCCGAGCGTCATGGCCTGCTGTTTGGTGTGATGGCCGCATCCAGTGCCATGCGACCGCTGTGGCGTCAAGTGGGCCTTCATGCGTTCTATTTGGGTGACGAGGCCACAGTGGAGGCCAACTCCTTCTCACTGGAGGGTCGCGCCATCCGCAAGGTTCGCCAGTCGGTGACCCGTCTGGAGCGCGAAGGGTTTACCGCCGAGCTGGTGCGTGTGCGCGATCTGGGCACCACCGACCGGGCTGCCGTTGGGGACCTCCATCGCGCATGCCGTGGTGGCCAGGCCGAGCGCGGGTTCTCAATGGCATACGACCGCGTGGAAGACCCGGGTGGACAGCCCTCGTGGGTGGCGATCGCTCGCGGCCCCGATGGCACACTCGCGGGAGTCATCCACTTCGTTCCCGGGTATCGTGGCCGCACCCAGTCGCTGGCAATGCAGTTGCGTGCACCCGAGACCCCCAACGGGCTCATGGAGTTCCTTACGGTGCGGGCGATTACCCGGTTTCGCGACGAGGGTGTTGAGGATGTCTCACTCAACTTCGTGACCGGCGGCCGGTACTTCCGGGAGCAGGACACCTCAACGCAGCGGGCGCTCAACCACACATTGCGCTTTGCCGACCGCTGGTTTCAGGTGAAACGGCTGGAGAAGTTCACCGAGAAGTTCTTCCCCCGGTGGGATGCCCGGTACGTGATGTACCCCGGCCTGGTGATGGGGTTTCTGCGCGTGGGCATGGCCGCGATGTGGGCTGAGGGGCAGCTTGCGCGCCCCGGAGACCTCCTCAGGCGCCCGGTGCCGCATCAGCCGGAGACGGTTGATCAGCCAGAGTTTGCGAAGGCACCTCGGCGATGAACGCGCGGATGGCCATCTCGGCCTGACGCCAGAGCGGGTGCAGATCGACCACACGCCCCGCTTTCTTAAGGATCATCACCGGTGCCAGTGGCACGCGACCAACGAGGCCGAGTGAGCGGCTCGCGCGCAATGGCCGCGACTCAGGGATGCGCGAGCGCATCGTTGGGAGCCCTACCTCCATAAGTGCGCGGTCCGCACCATGTGCGGCCGCGCATCTCAGGTCGGGGCATCAGCCGGTGGGGGCGTCCTCGGGGAGGCGGTTGCGGCGACGGGCCGAGAAGTACGTGGCCTGCGGGTGATGCATGATGATGGCCGCGGTGCTCTGCTCCGGGGTCAGCTGGAATGCGCTGGTGAGGTCCATGCCCATCTCGTGGGGGAACGGCGCGAGCAGGCGCAGCACGTCGGCGTGCTGCTCCACATCGGGACAGGCCGGGTAGCCCCACGAATAGCGGCGCCCCTGATCGGAGCCCAGGCCCAATTCACGCTTGATACGCGCGTGCACCAGATCCGCCATGCCCTCGGCTGCCTCAACAGCAAGGCCATGGGCGAAGTAGGCCTCGGTGTACTCCTCCTCCGCCTGAAGGCGGTCGAGGTACTCGGTGGCTTCCTGCCCAACGGTGACCGCCTGCAGGGCGATGACGTCACGCACGCCGCTCTCGATGGGTCGCAGGTAGTCGGCCAGACACAGCAGGCGGCCCTCGTCCTGGCGGGGGAAGTCAAAGCGTGCGGTCTCCTCGCCCGTGTCGGGGTCAAACACCACCACGTCGTTGCCGTCGCGGTTGGCTGGGAAGTAGCCATAGGTGCCGCGCGGCACGATCCAGCCGTCGGCGATGGACGACTTCTCCATTGCCGTTCGGCGAGGTAGGAACTCGTCGCGCACGATGCGCTCGTACTCGGCGTCGTCCTGCCCCCGGCCACCCCACGACATCTTGTAGAGCGAGCGCTCGTCCATGCGGGCGAACATCTCGTCGAGGTCGAAGTCCTCCACGCGCCGGGGACCCCAGAACGGGGGCTCGGGTACCGGAGCTTCGTCAATGACGACCGGCTCGGCAGTGGGGCGCGGGCGCGATGCCACCTCGGTGGCCTTTGTCGCCGCGTCACGGGCCTGATCCAGGCGCTCCTGCACAAACACCGGGCGGTCATCCGGGTTTTGCAGGCGGTCGACCGCGTCCAGCCCGTCGAAGGCGTCCTTGCAATAGAACACGCCCGGGCCGTAGGGGTCGCCATTCTCAAGCATGAGCGTGCGCCAGCCAAACTGCTTGTTGATTGCTGCGCCACCGATGAGCACCGGGTAGTCCCGGCCGCGCGCCGCCAGCTCCTGCACCAAGAGCGGCATCTGCTTGCTGGTGCTTACCAGCAGGGCGGAGACGCCGATGACGTCGGCGTTGTGCTCCTCGGCGGCGTCGATGATGGCCGTGACCGGTACCTGGCGGCCCAGGTCGTGCACGGTGTAGCCGTTGTTCTTGAGGATGGTGCCAACCAGGTTCTTGCCGATGTCGTGTACGTCGCCGTACACGGTGGCCAGCACCACGGTGCCCTTGGTGTAGCCCTCCACCTGGTCGAGGAACTGCTCCAGGTAGGCCACGCTCTTCTTCATCACCTCGGCGCTCTGCAGCACGTACGGCAGGATGAGCTCGCCGCGGCCAAAGCGGTCGCCAACTTCCTTCATGGCCGGCAGCAGCACCGTGTTGAGCAACTCAATCGCCGGGTCGTTGGTGCGCCCGCCGCGCTGGTCGAGGGATGCGTCGATGTCGGTCTGAACGCCTTCGGGCACCCGGTGAAGGATGCGCTCAAAGATCACCTCGTCGGGCGGCATGTCCTTAAAGCGGGCGGTGGGGTCGGGGGCCTCCTGGGCTTCCACACCCTCGTACCGCTCGATGAGCCGGGCCAGGGCATCCTCGCGGCGCCCGAAGATGAGGTCGTCGGCCATCTCCACTTCGTCGGCCGGGATCTCGCCCATGGGCCGGATGTGGGTGGGGTTGATCATGGCCAGGTCGAGGCCGGCGGCAACGGCACGGGTAAGAAACACGCTGTTCAGCGTGGCGCGCGCGGCGGACCCCAGGCCAAACGACACATTGGAGACGCCAAGGCTGGTGAACACGCCCGGAAGGTGCTGCTTAATGAGGCGGATGCCCTCAATAGTGGCGGCGCCCGAGAAGCGGTACTCCTCCTCGCCGGTGGCCAGCGTAAAGGTGAGGGCGTCGAAGATGAGGCTGCCCGGGTCGAGGCCGTACTCGCCGCACACGATGTCGTGAATCTTGGTGGCGATGCCCAGCTTCTCTTCGCCGGTTTTGGCCATGCCGATCACGTCATCAATGGTCAGCGCCACCACGGCTGCGCCATGCTTCTTGATGATGGGCACCACCTGGTCGATCTTCACCCGACCGTTCTCCATGTTGATGGAGTTGACGATGGCGCGGCCGGGATAGGCGGCAAGGGCGGCCTCAACGGCGTCGGCCTCGGTGCTGTCGATCATGAGCGGGGCCTCAACGCCCATCGCCAGCTTCTTGGTGAGGATGGCGATCTGATCGGCCTCGTCAACGCGCTCGGTGAGGGCCACGCATACATCCAGCACGTGGGCGCCAAACTCCACCTGCTCGCGGGCGACCGAAAGCGCGCCGGTGTAGTCGTCGGCGAGGATCATCTCTTTAATCTTGCGGCTGCCCTGCGTGTTGACCCGCTCGCCCACGATGGTGGGGCGGGGCTCCTGCCCAAGATCGACGGTGCGCATGGCGCTGGCGATGCGCGGCGTGTTGGGCACGACCGGGCGCTTGTGCGGGGTCACATCCTTCAGCGCATCGACGATGGCGCGGATGTGGTCGGGGGTACTTCCGCAGCAGCCGCCCACCACGTTTGGGCCGAAGTCGGCAACCATGGCGGCGATCTGCTTGGCCATGCCGTCGGGGTCGAGGTCGTAGTGCGCCACGCCGCCCACGTTGCGGGGCAGGCCGGCGTTTGGCACCACCGAGATGGGCTTGGTGGAGTGCGTGCACATGTACGACACTGGCTCGCGCAGGTGCTCGGGGCCCACGGAGCAGTTGGTGCCGATCACATCGACGCCCATCCCCTCAAGGATGGTGACCACGGCGCCCACGTCGGTGCCGAGCAGCATGCGGCCGGTCTGGTCGAGGGCGACCTGGGCCTGAATGGGAACTGAGGTGCCCATGTCCTCAAACGCCAGGCGGATGCCGTAGATGGCAGCGCGGGTTTCCAGGATGTCCTGCTGGGTCTCGATGAGCAGCACGTCGGCGCCGCCGGTCATCAGGCCCTTGGCCTGGGTGCGGATCTGCTCGGCCAACTCGTCGAATGTGATGCCCGACAGCTTCGGGTCGTCGGTGCCCGGCAGCATGCCGGTGGGGCCGATGGAGCCGATGACAAAGCGGGGGATGCCGTCGGCGGCCTCGTAGTCGTCGCATGCGCGGCGGGCATTTGCGGCTGCGGCCACGTTGATGTCGGTGACGAACTCGGCCAGGTTGCCGCCATCGGGTCGCCGCCACTCCTCAAGCCGCATGGCGGTGGCCTGGAATGAGTTGGTCTCAACCGCCTGCGCACCGGCGTCGAGGTACGAGCGGTGGATCTCCTCGATCACATCCGGGCGGGTGAGCGAGAGATAATCGACGGCACCCTCAAGCGCCCCGCCGCCGTAGTCCTCAGCGGTGAGGTCGCGTGCTTGGATCTGCGTGCCCATCCCGCCGTCGAATACGACGACACCCTGCTGGAGGGCCGGAAGATAGAAACCGGCGTTCTTCACAAGGTAGAAGCCTAGTGGTGTGGGTGCCTACTGGGTGCGGGCAGCGATGGCGTTGGTGACGACCTTCCCCGGGCCCATGGCGGCCTGCCCACGGGCGACCACGGGGTTGGCGCCCGCCTCGCGTGCTGCGTCGATCAGATCCTCACGCGTGTGGCCGGCGAATGCGGCAAGCGGGATGTCGCGGGTGGCGTCGTCGGTGCAGAGGCGCTCAATGAGTGCGATGGCGTCGTCACCGGCCTCGAGGTCGATGAGCAGGCAGGCAGGCGTCTCCTCCGCCAGCGCCTCGGCCAGGCGCACGGGCCCGCCAACCACTCGTAGACGGTACCCGGCGATGTCGAGCCCGCTCTCGATGCGCGACCGCATCATCAGGTCGGGGCAGAGGGCGATGACAAGGGGCTGATCGGGCACGGGTTGACGGTAGCAACGGCGTCCCGCTCACAGCCCCCGTTGCAGACGTACCCCCGGAACCACAATGGGGTCAGACCCCGCCCGGGGTCAGTCCCCGTGTCATACGCTCTGCAAATGGTCACAGGAGTGCGCGCATTCATCGCAACGTCACAGGACGGCTTCATCGCCGGCCCCGATGACGACCTCTCATGGCTCCCAGATGGCCACGCGGGTGAGGACTACGGATACGACGCTTTCATGGCGCAGACGGCCGCGATCATCATGGGGCGTCGCACCTACGACGTCGTGTGCGGCTTCGGCATTGACTGGCCCTACGGCGACACCCCGGTATTCGTGGCAACCTCACGCACGCTCGAGCCAGACGAGCCCACGGTGCAGCCGGTGTCTGGAACTCCCGAGGCGATTCTGGCCCGAGTTCGTGAGGCCACCGACGGCGGGGTGTACGTGGATGGGGGTGACGTCATCCGCCAATTCCTTGACGCCGGCCTGATCGACGAGGCAATCATCACGGTGATCCCAGTGGACATCGGCGAGGGCGTGGCGCTCTTCACCGATGCGGCCCAGCGTGCCCGCCTTGGCGAGCCGACCTCAACCGGGTTCCCGTCGGGCGTGGTCCAGCAGCGGTACGACCTTCGGCCGTAGGCCAAGGTGCCGGGGGGCCGGGCCTCCCTACGCGGCGATGAACTCCGCGTCGTGACAGGGCTCGGGAATCCCGATGTCCGACTCTTGGAGGAACTCAATGTGCGCGGCCAGGGCCTCGCGCATCAACGCCGCGGTCTCCTCGCGGGTATCGGCGCCAGCGAACACGGGGAGGTCGGGGCAGTATGCGCCCCACGTGCCGTCCTCACCCTGCTCGTAGATCACGAGGTACTTCCTCATCGCAGATCCTCCAATCCTGTCTGGCGCCTGATCGCCGCCAGGGTCCCGCGGTTGACTGTAGTGGAGTCTCTGCCGGCAACGGTTGCGGTAGATCGTCCATCCGGGCTGATCCAGATCTCATGTGGGCCGCGTTGTCGGGCGCGTATCCATCCCGCGGCACGCAGGGCCCGGCGAACATCGCGGTAGGTCGGCGGCATCGGCATGACCGTATGGCGACTAGCGCCTCACGGGTGTCACAGGCTGGGCCAAACGCCGCGCGCGTTCGTGCCAGAGGCCGGCTGACGACCGGCACACTTCCGTAACAGGGTGGGAGGGCCGGCACGCTCGCGCACATGACACAGCCCCGCCTCATTCCGCTGTCGGAATTCTTCGACAACCCCGAATGCGCGCTTGCCAAGCCATCTCCCGACGGCACCATGCTCTCGTGGGTGGCGCCGCTCGACGGCCACCCCAAGGTATGGGTGCGCCCAATTGGGGGTGTGGACAAGGTGCCTGTCACCAGGGTCCAGGGATACCGCCTTGGCGAGCCGGCCTCGACGACGTTCCCGTCCGACGTCGTTCAGTGGAGGTACTCGCTGGCGGGATAGGTCTCACCCCCCTCGGGGCCCGGGGCCCCACCTGCTTACGCGGCGATGCGCTCCGCGTGGTGCGTGGGCTCCGGGATTTCAAGGCCAGCCTCGCGAAGCGCTTCGACGTGGGCGGGGACGGCCTCGCGCATCAGGGCCTCGGTCTCCTCGCGGGTGTCGGCTGCCGCATAGACGCCCCACAAGTCCGGGCTGTAGGCGCCCCACGTCCCATCTTCACCTTGCTCGTAGATGACCAAATATTCCTTCATCGAAGGCCTCCGAGCCCCGTACCCCGCCGGATTTCAGCGAGCATGCCTG
>CAMCOB010000042.1 GCA_945876305.1 Bifidobacterium breve | reverse complement strand
GTGTCGTTTCGCGTGGTGGGCACGTTGCTGGTGTTCGGCATGTTGCTGGCGCCTGCTGGCACGGCGGCGCTGTTGGTGCGCAGGGTGGGCGCAATGATGATCGTGAGCGCCGTTATCGGCTCGGTGAGTGTGTACGTGGGCCTTCTGCTGTCGTGGTACTACGACCTGGCAGCGGGGGCCACCGTGGTGCTGGTGGCCGTGGGCATCTTCTTCGTCGCGCTGGTCGTGCAGGGATTCCTCCCCTCGCGCCGGCCGCATCCGGAGCACGCATGACCACCACCGCCATCAGCGCGCACAACCTCACCATCGGGTACGGCGGCAACCCCGTGGTGGCCGGTATCACCCTGACCCTCGCCCCGGGGCAGTGGCTTGCGGTGGTGGGCACCAATGGATCGGGCAAGAGCACTCTTCTGAGGAGCATTGCCGGACTCATCCCCACAGTGGATGGGCATCTGGAGGTGCTCGACGGTGTGCCCGGGAGTGGCAGCACGGGCGTGGCGTATCTCTCGCAGTCGCACGAGCAGGGGTTTCTGCTGCCCATCCGGGCGAAGGACGTGGTGCGCATGGGGAGGTGGCCCGTGCGTGGCCTGCTGCGTCGGCTGCGCCGGGAGGACGAGCGGTATGTGGATGACGCCATGGCGGCGATGGGCGTGGAGGCGCTGGCCGACAGGCCACTCGGTGCGCTGTCGGGCGGTCAGTGTCAGCGGGTGCACCTCGCGCAGGCGGCATGTCGCCGTGCTGACCTGCTGCTGCTTGATGAGCCCACCTCGGGGCTGGATGCCGCGAGCCGTGAGCGGTATCTCAGCCTCATGGACTTCGAGCGTGCACGCGGTGCGGCGATTGTGAGTGCCACACATGACGTGCGCGAGGCGGCACGTGCCGACCTGGTGCTGCTGGTAGCCGAGCGGGTGGTGGCCTGCGGCCCCCCGGCTGAGGTGCTCACGGCCACGGCGCTGGCCGATACGTTTGGCGTGATCATCAGCGACGCAACGGGGCCCGTGGTGATCGACCCGCACCACGAACACGGGCACCACCATGGCCCCGGCACACCCCGCGTGCGCGGCCATGCCCCGGGGCACGACCATGAGCATGGCCACGACCACGGGCACGGCCACTGATGCTGGTGCCCTCGGCTGGCCGCGAGGGCAGCGCATCAGGTTGATCCTCGTCACCCCATGGACGGGCGTGCTCGTGACGGGCGGCGGCGCGTTCGGATGCGTCACCGGGGGCTGCCAATCCGACGCGTGGCGCGTGCGCCCGGGTTACCGGCTCCGGCGTGGCGTCTTGCCTGCTGCGCATGCGGCGCACCGCCCGTGCAGGGTGATGTCGTGCGCATCCACCTGAAATGCGATCCGGTCGGCGAGCCCGTGCAGGGCCCGTTCAAGATCGTCGTCCTCAATCGCCACGACCGCCCCGCAGTCGCGGCACACCGCATGGTGGTGATGCTCCCCATCAGGGTGCGCCGGCTCGTACCGGGCAACGGCTCCGCCCAGATCGACTTTGTGCACCAGATGTAGGTCGGTGAGGGTGTCGAGCGCGCGGTACACGCTTGCCATGCCGGGAGTGGCACCGGGCGCCGCCACCAGGGCATCGCGAATCTCCTGGGCACTCAGGCAGCAGTCCTGCTTCGCCAGGAGATCCACGACCGCACGTCGCGCGCCTCCGGCACGCAGCCCGGCGTCGTCAATGGCCTGTTCGGCATGGCGCGCCCAAGCGGCACGTTCACGAGCGGTGGTCACGGGTGCATGATCGCAGGCCGGATCGGGGTGGCGTCGGGTTACCATGGGCGCAGTGAGTTCGCGAACCAAAAATGGCGCCGGCGCCATCCGCGTCGTTGGTGCCCGCGAGCACAACCTCAAGGACGTCAGTATTGAGATCCCCCGGGATCAGCTGACGGTCATCACCGGCCTGTCCGGCAGCGGCAAGTCGAGCCTTGCGTTCGACACCCTGTACGCCGAGGGTCAGCGGCGGTACGTGGAGAGCCTCTCCTCGTACGCCCGGCAGTTCCTCGGGCAGATGGACAAGCCCGACGTTGATGACATCGAAGGCCTGTCCCCGGCCATCTCGATCGACCAGAAGACCACCAGCCGTAACCCGCGGTCCACCGTGGCAACGGTTACAGAGATCTACGACTACCTGCGAGTGCTGTACGCCCGCATTGGTATCCCGCACTGCCCAGAGTGCGGCGTGAAGATTGCCGGCCAGAGCGTGGAGCAGATCGCCGATCGCGTGCTCACCCTCGATGAGGGCACACGGTTCATGGTGCTGGCCCCGGTCGTACGCGACCGCAAGGGGGAGCAGAAAGACGTGATTGACCATATCCGCGACGAGGGCTTTGCCCGGGTGTGCGTCGATGGCCAGGTTGTGGCAGTTGACGAGGTGCCGCCGCTCGAGAAGAACAAGCGTCATACGGTTGAGGTGGTGGTCGACCGGCTTGTGATGCGGCCCGATCTTCGCCGGCGCTTGACCGAGAGCCTCGATACCGCCGCACGTCTTGCCGATGGCCTCGTGCGGTTGCAGGAGGTCGACGGCGAGGAGCGCAGTTGGACCTACAGCGAGAAGCTCGCGTGCCCCGAGCACGGTGCATCGCTGCCCGAGCTCGCCCCGCGCATCTTCTCGTTCAACTCGCCGCAGGGCGCGTGCGACGAGTGCACGGGCCTCGGGTTTATGGCCGAGGTGGATCCGGAACTGGTCATTGATCCGGAGAAGTCGCTGGCCGGCGGGGCCATCCTGCCGTGGGCTGATCGCACCACCGACTTCTACGACCTGCTGCTCCGGTCGGCGTGCGCGCATTGGGACATCCCGATGGACGTGCCCTGGAAGGACCTTCCCGACGAGGACCGCGACGTACTGCTGAATGGCCCGTCCGGAAAGCCGGAGCGCTTTGACCTGGGCAAGCGCAGCCGACGGGGGTACTCCAGTACCGCCCGGTTTGAGGGCGTCATTCCCCAGATGCGCCGCCGCTACGGCTCGAGCCAGTCCAACCTCATCCGCGACCGCATTGAGCAGTACATGTCACCCATCGCGTGTGGGTCGTGCGGTGGCGCGCGGCTCAAGCCCACGAGCCTCGCCGTGACAATCGGCGGCACCTCCATCCACGCGCTCACCGAGTACTCCATTGAGGGCGCACTGGCATTTCTTCAGTCGGTAGAGCTGAGCGCCACCGAGGCCTTCATCGCGGAGCGGGCGGTCACCGAGATCTCCTCCCGCCTCAAGTTCCTTGTGGACGTGGGAGTGGGGTACCTCACCCTTGCGCGCGGTGCCGGCACGCTCTCCGGCGGCGAGGCACAGCGCATCCGTCTGGCCACGCAGATTGGCGCGGGGCTGGTGGGCGTGCTGTACATCCTGGATGAGCCATCAATTGGCCTGCACCAACGTGACAACCGCAAGCTCATCACCACGCTTGAGCGCCTGCGCGACATCGGCAACACGGTGCTGGTGGTGGAGCACGACGAGGAGATGATGCGCTCGTCGGATTTCCTCATCGATATGGGCCCCGGGGCGGGTGAGCACGGTGGTCGCGTGGTGGCGGCTGGCACGGCCGCCGACGTGGAGGCAGAGCCTGAGTCGGTGACGGGGGCGTATCTGTCAGGTGCCCGCGCAATTCCGTACCCGTCCACGCGTCGGGATCCGCAGGGGTGGCTCACGGTTGACGGGGCACGCGAGAACAATCTCAAGAACATCGACGCCGCCATCCCGGTTGGCGTGCTCACCTGCGTGACGGGCGTCTCAGGGTCGGGCAAGAGCACCCTGGTGAACGAGATCATCCTCAAGGCGATGGCTGGGCGGCTCAACCGCAAGCCGCTGCGCCCAGGCCGTCATACGCGCATTGAAGGGCTTGAGCAGTTCGACAAGGTCATTGCCATCGACCAGTCGCCCATCGGCCGTACGCCCCGATCGAACCCGGCCACGTACACCGGCGTGTTTGATCACGTGCGGGAGCTCTTCTCAATGACCCCCGACTCGCGCGCCCGCGGATGGGCCCCGGGGCGGTTCTCGTTCAACGTGAAGGGTGGGCGGTGCGAAGCCTGCAAGGGTGATGGCACCATCACCATCGAGATGCACTTCCTCCCCGACGTGTACGTGCCGTGCGAGGTGTGCGGGGGCAAGCGCTACAACCGCGAGACCCTCGACGTGTACTACAAGGGCAAGACCATCCACGACGTGCTCGACATGAGCGTTGAGGAGGCCGTGGAGTTCTTCGCCCCGGTCGAGCGCCTGCGCCGTCGCCTGCAGACGCTGCACGACGTGGGGCTCGATTACATCCGCCTGGGCCAACCGGCCACCACGCTGTCGGGCGGCGAGGCCCAGCGTGTGAAGCTGGCCACCGAACTGGCAAAGGTCGCCACGGGGCGCACCATGTACGTGCTCGACGAGCCCACCACGGGTTTGCACTTCGCCGACATCGAGAAGCTGCTCGAGGTGCTGCAGCGGCTTGTGGACTCAGGCAACACGGTGCTGGTGATTGAGCACAACCTCGACGTAATCCGCGCAGCCGACTGGATTGTGGACCTGGGGCCTGAGGGCGGGGATGCGGGCGGGCAGATCATCGCCACCGGCACTCCCGAGCAGGTGGCCGCGGTGGCGCAGTCGCACACGGGGGACTTCCTCAAGGGTGTGCTGGTGCCGAAGACTCCGCCGAAGCGGCGGAAGAAGGCAAAGGCAACGGCCTAGCTGGCGCTGGGGGCCTCTGTCGGCACGAGAATTAGCTTCCGGTGCCCGCCAGCTCGCCGAATGTGTGCAGCGCCTCGGTGAGGGCGGTCTTGGCCGATGCGAGCCCGGCGCGGTCGTTGCTGTCGGCCGCCTGCGCCGCGGCGTCGGTGAAGTCCCGGTAGGCCTGCGACAGGGCCGGCGTGGCCTGATCGATGGCGTGCTGTGTGTTGGTCGCTGCGCCGTCCTCTGCGACCACGTCGTGTACCTGCTGACTGGCCCGGTCGAATGCCTCGGCACGTGTGGTGATCGCCGTTGTGAGGGCTGCTGCGTCGGCCGGCCCCTGAAGATCGGCCCTGGTCTGCCGAATCGCCGTCGTCACCGCGGTGATGGCGCTGTCGAGCTGCGGGTTGCCGGTGGTACCGGAAGTACGAGTGGCGGGAGGGGTGCTGGTGACGACGGTGTCAGTCTGGATGGTGACCACGCCATCGTCAGGCGACGTGGTGGCCGATGGCGTTGCCGTGGTGGTTGTGCCGCCTCCTGATCCACCGCAGCCGGCAAGCACTGACGCGCCGAGCATGGAAGCGGCGATGAGGGCAAGTACACGTATGCGAGGTGAAGTCATGCAGGTGTTTCTATCATCGCCGTATGACAGACGATGAGATGGGACGCCTGATGGCGCTCTTGGCCGTGCCGAGCATCAGTGCGATGCCGCAACACGCCGACGACATGAAGACCGCCGCGGCCATGGTGGCCGAGGAGGTTCGGCTGGCTGGCGGGATGGCCGAAGTGATCGTGACCTCCGGGCATCCGCTCGTGGTTGGTGAGGTGCCACCGAGCAATGGCGACCCCGACGCGCCCGTCGTGCTCATTTACGGGCACTACGACGTGCAGCCCCCCGGCAACCCGTCGCTGTGGAGCAGCCCGCCCTTTGAGCCCTCGATCAGGGGCGACAACCTGTACTGCCGCGGCGCGAGTGACGACAAGGGGAACCTCTTCATGCTGCTGGTGGCCCTTCAGCGTCTGCGCGCCGCGGGGCGGCTACGGGTGCGCGCGCGTGTGCTCGTGGATGGGGAGGAGGAGAGCGGGGGCCACTCTGCAGCCGACTGGGTGGCACAGGATCCCCGGCCGCCGCGTGCCGCAGTGATCTTCGACTCACCCATGGTGGGCCCCGGGCGGCCGGCGGTGTGCACCGGGCTGCGGGGGCTCGCGTACTACCGGGTGCGCGTCCGTGGGGCTTCAGCAGACCTGCACTCCGGAATGCACGGGGGAGCGGCGCTCAATGCCGCCCACGCGCTGATGACCGTGCTGTCAGCCGTCATTCCGGTGGATGGTCGCGTGCCCTCAGCGCTCACAGAGGGTGTGCTGGCCCCCACTGCCGCTGAGGTGGAGGCCTGGCAGACGCTTCCCGATGGCGCCGGGATCCTTGCTGAGGCGGGTGGGCGCCCCGCCGATTCGGAGGCAGCCGACGAGTACCACCTGCGCACCACCATGCTGCCGGCGGTGGATGTGCACGGAATACGCACGGGGAATCCTGATGTGGTGGCCACGGCGATTCCCGCGACAGCCGAGGCAACGCTGTCCATGCGGGTTCCGCCGGGGGCATCGGCCGATCACCTGGCGACGGTGCTCGAAGGGATGCTGCGTGCGGCGGCACCTGCGGGGTGCGATCTGGAGATTGAGGGGCTCGGGGTGGCTGGTGCCAGTCGGATTGACCCCGACGACCCGGTGATCAGGGCGGCAATGGCGGGAATCGAGGCCGGGACGGGAATGCCGGTAACGCCCGTGGGGATCGGCGGCAGCATCCCCGTGGTAGCGGCAATGGCGGCCCGGGGGACGTCGGTGGTGCTGAGCGGGTTCGCGCTGCCTGACGACGGATATCACTCTCCCGATGAGCATCTGCGGGTGTCGCATCTGGGGCTCGGGGTGAAGGCAGCAGAGGGGATTCTCGACGCGCTGGCTGATCTTCGCTGATCCGCCAATGGGTGAGCATCGCTCCTCGTACGCGGTGCAACCCGCGACCGGGCTCCGTGCGTTGGTAGCCTCGCCCGGCGATTGATTCGAAACAGGGAGATGGAATGGCGAAGCTGTGGGGTGGAGAGACCGATAAGGCGGTCGATAACTTCCCGATCTCGGGCGAGCCGGTGCCGGCCCCGGTAATTCACTGGCTGGGGCGCATCAAGGCGGGTTCCGCCCGTGCCAACGGCGAGCTGGGGCTGCTTCAGGCCGGCATTGCCACCGCGATTGCAGAGGCCGGGATGGCTGTGGCACGCGGCGAGTTTGACGATCAGTTTCCGGTGGACGTGTTCCAGACCGGTTCGGGGACGTCGACCAACATGAACACCAACGAGGTCATCGCCAATGTGGCGAGCCGCGAGATCGAGGGCGTGCACGCCAACGACCACGTGAACATGGGGCAGAGCTCCAACGACGTGTTCCCGTCTGCGGTTCACCTCGCCGCCCTCGACGAGATCACGCACAAGCTGCTCCCGGCCCTTGCGGCCCTTGAGACGTCATTCTCGGACAAGGCTGAGGAGTTCAAGGATCTGGTGAAGGCTGGACGCACGCACCTGATGGACGCCGTGCCCGTGACCCTTGGCCAGGAGTTTGGCGGGTATGCCGCACAGATCCGTCTTGGCCGTGCCCGCATCAGCGACACGCTGCCGCGCCTCGGGATGATTCCGCTCGGTGGCACCGCCACCGGCACGGGGCTCAACACCCACGAGAAGTTTGCCGAGATGGTGCGCGCGATCATGTCGTCGGAGACTGGCCTGCCCATCTCGGGCCCCGCAGATCCATTCGAGGCGCAGGCAAACCGGGATGGTCTGGTTGAGGCATCGGCTGCGCTCAAGATGCTGGCGGTCTCGCTCATCAAGATCGCCAACGACCTTGCTTGGATGGGATCGGGTCCGCGCTGCGGCCTTGGCGAGATCTTCCTGCCCGAGCTTCAGAAGGGTTCATCGATCATGCCCGGCAAGGTGAACCCGGTTATCCCTGAGGTCGTCATGCAGGTGGGCGCTCAGGTGATCGGCAACGACACCGCCATCACCATCGGCGGCACGCAGGGCAACTTCGAGTTGAACGTGCGCATCCCGCTGATGGCACGCAACCTGCTGCAGTCGATCTCGCTGCTCACCAACACGGTGAGGGTATTTAGTGAGAAGTGCGTCGAGGGCATCACCCCGAACTTCGAGGGCCTCAACAAGCACGCGGAGGGCACGTTGGCCGCCGCCACCGCCCTCAACCCGTACATCGGGTACGACCTCGCCGCCGAGATCGTGAAGGACGCAACGAAGACCGGTCGCTCCCTGCGCGAGGTCGCGAGGGAGAAGGGCGTGGACGAGGAGACGCTCGAGAAGGCGCTCGACCTGAAGAAGATCGCCCAGGGCGGTCTGATCTAACGACGTCCGGCGGGGTAGTTCGGGGACGAT
This sequence comes from Bifidobacterium breve, assembly GCA_945876305.1. GTDB lineage: Bacteria > Actinomycetota > Thermoleophilia > Miltoncostaeales > Miltoncostaeaceae > SYFI01. Next base: position 2,027 of record CAMCOB010000042.1, on the reverse strand, counting down.
GGGGAGGGGCCGCTGACCGGCTCCCCATCGCCCCCGATCGACCCGTGCACTTTTGTCACGGCGACTGACCCCCACCGGGGTCTGACCCCAATTCGGCCGGCACCGCTGGCCCCTCAGGTGCTGCCCTGCCTGAAAAACAGAGCACATGCAGGCGCTTCACACTCCTGCGCGCTTGTGTGTGCCTTTTGTCGCGGCGACTGACCCCCACCGGGGTCTGACCCCATTGGAGGGCGAACCGCCTTCGTGTGCGCTTTTGTCACGGCGACTGACCCCCACCGGGGTCTGACCCCACGGTGGTTAGGTGCCTCGCACCTCTCGCGACCATTCCTCGCCTGCAGCGATTATTAATTCGCGCAGGTTGGCCTTCGGTGTGATGAAGGGGGGTGGGTCGGGTAGCAGTCCTACGAGGTCGGTGCTCACCAGTACCTGGCCGTCGCAATCGGTGCCGGCCGCGATACCAATGGTGGGGGCGCCCACGGCGGGGGAGATGCGCGTTGACACGGCGGGATCGACAGCCTCGATCACGATCGCGAAGCAGCCGGCCCGGTCGAGTGCCACCGCGTCGGCGAGAAGTTGATCCGACTCCGCCCGGGTACGGCCCTGCTTTCGGTACCCGCCCTCCGCGGTCTGGGGGAGGAGGCCGACGTGCCCCATCACGGGGATGCCCGCCGCGATGATTGTCTCCACCTGTGGGATCAGGGCGCCCTCAAGCTTGACCGAGTGCGCCCCGGCAGCGATGAGGGCCCGGCTGCTCTCTACGGCCTGCTGGGGGGTGCCGTAGGTGTTGACGGGCAGATCAGCCGTGATGTGTGTGTGGGTGGCGCCATTGGCGACTGCGCGTACGTGGTGCTCCATCATCTCCAACGACACTGCGCGCGTGGAGTCGTAACCCAGTTCGACCTCGCCCAGACTGTCCCCCACCAGAATGATGTCGAGACCCACCCCGTCAAGCGCGAGGGCCATTGGGTAGTCGTACGCCGTCAGCACCGCGAGGCGCCGGAGGCCCTTGGCCGACCTCAGGTCGGCCGCAGAAAGAGGGGCTACTCGACCTCCCACATGATCGGGACCAGGTCCTCGACCATCTCGGTGACCCGGTTCTCGGAGTTCACATGCACCACTGTGGGCTCGTAGTGCTCGCCCAGTTCCGACTCATCAAACTCGGCGTACGTGAGGATGATGACCAGATCGCCTGGGTGCGCCAGCCGTGCGGCGGCACCGTTGAGGCATATGTCGCCTCGCCCGTGCGGGCCATTGATGGCATAGGTCTCAAAACGCACACCGGTGTTGATGTTGAGCACCGACACCTTCTCGTACTCGCGGATGTCCGCCAGATCGAGCAGGTCGCGGTCCACGGTGATGCTCCCCACGTAGTTCAGGTTGGCATCGGTCACGGTCGCGCGGTGGATCTTGCTCTTCAGCATCATGCGTGCTCGGGGCACTGCGGTCCTCCGTGTGGTGGGAACGGGCAACTGCCGGTTGTCAATCAATCGCGCCGGGCCGACGCGGGCTGCAACGCACAGGAGGGACGGACCCTCAAGGCGTGAGATGGGAAGAAAGGTGTCGGGGTCGACCACGGCTGCGTACTCGGGTTCGCAGCGTGGCTCTGCGCGCATCGCAGCCATGGCGGCTTCCTCAATCCGCGCTCCCTCGCACTCGCCCTCTTCGGCAAGTGATGCGGCGTCGGCCAGGGCGCGTGACAGCACCACAGCCGCGGCACGATCGTCGGTGTCTAGGTACGCGTTACGGCTGCTCATCGCCAGTCCGTCGCGCTCACGGATGATCGGGGCCACGATCATCTCGATGTCGTCCAGATGCAGGTCGCGCATCATGCGGCGGATCACGGCCACCTGCTGAGCGTCTTTCTGACCAAAGACCACCCGGTCGGGGCGCACGGCGGTGAGCAACTTGGCCACCACGGTCGCCACGCCGCCGAAGTGGTGGGGGCGGATGGCCCCCTCCAGCACGTCGGCCGGGCCGCCCACCTCTACCGTCATGGCGAAGCCATCCGGATAGATCTCATCAACGGG
>CAMCOB010000041.1 GCA_945876305.1 Bifidobacterium breve | reverse complement strand
ACGTCGATGCGCGCGATCGTGGAAGTTGCGCCCGACGGCAGCGCCACCACCTCGTCACCGACGCGCACGGTGCCCGACGAGATGCGCCCCGCCAACGCGCGCACGTCCGCGCCGCCTTCGTCGTAGCGCGTCACCCACTGCACCTGCATCCGAAAGGCATCCTCGGCAATGGGTGGATCAATGTCATGCAGCGCGTCCAGCACTGTCGGCCCTGAGTACCACGGGGTGCGCTCAGACCGCTCAATGAGGTTGGCGCCCTCAAGCGCAGAGAGCGGGATGGGTGTGACGCGCGGACCCTTTACGGATGCGGCGGCGGCCACCACCTCATCGCTGATCTCGTCGAAGCGGCCCTTGTCGTAATCCACCAGGTCGATCTTGTTGACGCAGGCGATGACATCCTTTACGCCGAGCATTGCGCATATCGCTAGGTGGCGGCGTGTTTGCGAGGTGATGCCGTTCTTGGCGTCCACCAGCAGGATGGCCACGTCGGCACCGGCCGCGGCGGTCACCATGTTGCGCGTGTACTGCTCGTGTCCCGGGGCGTCGCCCAGCAGAATCCGCCGCCCCTGGGCATCAAACGATCGGTAGGCCACGTCGATGGTGATGCCCTGCTCGCGCTCCGCGCGCAGGCCGTCGGTGAGCAGTGCGAGATCGATGCCCTTGCGCCCCCGCTTGCGACTGGCCTCCTCAACATGCGCGATCTCGTCGGCCGTGAGGTTGCCTGTCTCGTAGAGAAGACGGCCAATAAGTGTGGACTTGCCGTCGTCCACCGATCCCACGGCCACCGCATGCAGCATGGGTGTCTCGCGCGGCATCAGAAGTACCCCCCGCGCTTTCGGTCTTCCATGGCGGCCTCGCTGGTGCGGTCGTCGGCGCGCGATGCACCGCGCTCACTCACGTCACTGGCGCGGGTCTCAACCAGCACCTCGTCCACCGTGGATGCCGTGCTCTTGAGGGCCCCCGTGCACGTCATGTCGCCGACGGTGCGAAAGCGTACGACCTCGGTGAAGATCTCCTCACCGGGCAGACGCTCCACCACCTCGTGCGCAGCCATAAACAGGCCGTCGCGCAGAAACACCTCGCGCTCATGCGCGAAGTAGATGGATGGCAGCGACAGGCCCTCCCGGTCGATGTAGGTCCACACATCCACTTCGGTCCAGTTGCTGATGGGGAACACCCTGAAGTGCTCACCCTTTCGCAACTTGGTGTTGTAGATCGACCATGGCTCGGGGCGCTGGTTGCGTGGGTCCCACTGGCCAAACATGTCGCGGTGGCTGAAGAACCGCTCCTTGGCGCGGGCGCGCTCCTCATCACGGCGTGCGCCACCGAAGCAGGCGTCGAACTGGTGCTCAGCAATGGCGTCAAGCAGCGTGGTGGTCTGCAGGCGGTTGCGGCTGGCGCGCGGACCGGTTTCGTCCTGCACCCGGCCGGCGGCGATGGAATCCTCAACACTCGCCACGATCAGGCGCTCATCGATCTCGGTGGCGAACCAATCCCGGTACTCCACAACCTCCGGGAAGTTGTGCCCTGTGTCCACGTGCATGAGTGGAAATGGCAACCCCGCGGGCGCGAAAGCCTTGACGGCCAGGTGCGCCAGCACGATGGAGTCCTTGCCCCCACTGAAGAGCAGCACGGGGCGCTGGCACTCTGCGGCGCACTCACGGATGACGTGCACGGCCTCTGCCTCCAACACATCCAGTGCGGTGATCTCAGCGCTCGTGCTCACGCGACCGGACCTCCCCCCGGGTGAAGGCCGCACTCGGTCTTGTCGAGGCTTGCCCAGCGCCCCTCGCGACCAGTTCCAGGGGCGGTGCAGTAGGTGCAGCCAATCGACGCGTACCCCTGCTGATGCAATGGGTTCACGATCAGCCCCCGCTCATCGATGCGCGCCCACACATCCTCAACCGTCCAGTCGGCAAGGGGACTGAACTTCCAATTGCCCCGGGCCTCGTCGAACTCGACCTTGGGTGTGCCCGCACGGGTGGGAGCCTGGTCGCGTCGCAGGCCGGTGATCCACGCATCAAGTGAGCTGAGGGCGCGGCCGAGCGGCTCGACCTTGCGAATGGCGCAGCAGGCGTTGGGGTCGCGCTCCCACAGGCGGTCACCGAACTCGGCAGCCTGCTCTTCGGGGCTCGGGCCCCGGAAGGCCTCGATGGTGATGCCGTACCGCTCCTCGTAGGCCTTCCACGTCTCGTACGTCTCGGGGAACAGAAAGCCTGTGTCGAGCGCGAACACCCGGGCATCGGGGCGTGCCGCACACACCATGTCGAGAAGCACGGCTTCCTCCTGCTGAAATGAGCAGGCCAGAGCGATGCCGGGGTGGAACGCAGCGATGGCCGCAGCGACGAGATCGTCGGCGGTCATGGTCTCCGCCTCGGCGGGCGTGAATGGGAGCGGCTTCGTCGCGGGCATTGATCCCTCGTGGTATCACAGGCGCACCGGGGGCGCGGCGAGCGGCCGAGGTTACCTTATGATCGGCACGCGCTGGGCTTATGAGCGAGCACGCGGGGCATTCGTCGCGAAACCACCGGGTGATGCCAGCCAACGGTTTCCATTTATGGCGAGGCATACCGCCCCCCAAGGGGGTCCCGACGAATACGGCAAGTGGGTCGTATTCGGCCATCCGCGCCGAGCTCTTCAGTGCGCCGAAGCGCATCAACTTCTGCAGGTCGCAGCCATTCAGCGGGACGTCATGCGGATCGCACCGCCTGCACCAGGACCGATGCCGCGCTGAGCCCCTGCTCATCCCCCGATGCCACCGAACTGCGAACGGCATCACGGGTGAGCATGGTGTCGTCGTACACCACGACGATGCTCTCATCGCCGGGTTGCAAATAGTTGGACTCGCCGAAGCCCGTATACCGGGTGGCACCGATGCCGATCACCGCGCGCTCGGGGCGGCCGGCGTCACGCAGGTACTGGCCCACTGGCTCAAGCGGGGTATCGGGCGACCCCTGCTGATTTGCCAGACGCTCGATGATCCAGTCGATGAGCGTGGTGCCCGCATATGAGTACCCGCGCGCCGGGCTGTCGATGCCGTACTCGTGCACCTGGCCATCGCGCCGCATAAAGCAGGCGATGCGCAGCGTGGCCAGACCGCCGGTCGGCTCGAGGTCGCTCACGGCGAACCCCCGGGCCGCGAGACCCTTGGATGCTGGGGCCCAATTCTTCTTCTGGCTGATCTTGGGGGCGCCAGCCACGCGGATCGAACAGTCGTTGAACGCCGCGACCGCCTCGGGCGTGATGGCGACGACCCTGCCGTGGGCGTCGTATGTCAGGCGGCAGATGGCGCCCACCTCGGGTTCGATCTGCAGGTCAACCTCGTGGTCGCGCACCGGCCAGGTGACGGTGTCGGAACTCAGGGGGAACATCCCGAGGTCGCCATCGCGCCCCGGCATGTGCCACGGAAAGATCCCCTTGGGGGCAACGGCGGACTCGGCCACCACGTTGACGAAGTCGGCGGCCTCGCCGGCCTGCTCAAGATGGCCGGCGAAATTGCCCGCCACGCCGATACCGGCGGCCGTACGGAGGTCGTGGAGCGGGACATCAATCACGCCGCGCACAGTACCGGGGGCCGTGGGACGGGTGACCCTTGTCCCCCCATGAGGGGTGGAACCCGTCAGACCGGGCGCCATGTAGCCGGGCACTGCTTACAATGCCCGGTCCAGCAGTCCACCAAGGGAAGGTTCATGTCGGCATTCGACGCCCAGGTCAAGCAGACCCGGGAGTACATGGAATCTCCGCGCTTCGCGGAGATCACTCGCCTCTACTCGCCACGCATGGTGGCGGAGCAGAAGGGCACCGTAGGCCAGGACTACACCGTCGCCCGTGAGGCCGCCGAGGGCTTCTACGCCCGCCTGCGTGAGCTGTTCGCTGAGCGCAAGTCCATCACCACCTACGGCCCGTACTCACCTGGCCAGGCTGTCGCGCAGAAGCGCGCCGGCATCGAGGGCATCTACCTCGGTGGCTGGGCCACGTCAGCCAAGGGCTCAATCAATGAGGACCCGGGTCCCGACCTGGCGTCGTACCCGCTGAGCCAGGTGCCCGATGAGGCAGCGTCCATCGTGCGCGCCCTGCTCACCGCCGACCGTAACCAGCAGTACCACCGCGCCCACATGACCGAGGACGAGCGCGCCGCCACTCCCGAGGTGGACTACCGCCCCTTCATCATCGCCGATGCCGACACCGGCCACGGTGGCGACGCCCATGTGCGCAACCTCATCCGTCGCTTCGTCGAAGTGGGCGTGCCGGGGTACCACATCGAGGACCAGAAGCCCGGTGCCAAGAAGTGTGGCCACCAGGGCGGCAAGGTGCTCGTGCCATCCGATGAGCAGATCAAGCGCGCCTCCGCGGCCCGCTTCCAGCTCGACGCGATGGACGTGCCCGGAATCATCGTGTGCCGCACCGACGCCGAGGCAGCCAACCTGCTTGATGGCTGTGGCGACGAGCGCGATCAGCCCTTCATCCTGGGTGTCAACGGCATCGCCGTTCCCGCCTACCGCGCGTCGTACCTGGCGGTCATCCGCCAGCTGCACAGCGCCGGAATCGAAGAGCTCAACGGTCATCTGCTGTACGCCGTCTCCGCACCCGAAGAGGCTGAGGCCGATGCATGGCTCGCAGACTCCGGGGTTGCGGCGAAGGTGGCGGAGGTCGCCAAGGCGCATCTGGCCGACCCCACCGCACTGCCCGAGAACACCCTCGACGCAGCGGCCGACATCTTCCTGGCCGCATGGGAGGCAGGCGCAACCCTGTCCACCCTCGCCGAGGCGGTCGCCGAGGCCATTCAGTTCCGCCTCGACGAAGGTGCCGACCTGGGCATGAGCGTTGACGAGTGGAACACGTTCTCGCACCGTGCCGGTTGGTATGAGATCCGCGAGAAGGCCCGCGAGATGGGCGTTGAGGTCAGCTGGAGCGCCGACCGGGCCAAGACCCCGGAGGGCTACTTCCAGATCCGCGGCGGTATCCCATATGCGGTGGCCAAGTCACTGGCCGTTGCACCGTTTGCCGACATCCTCTGGATGGAGACCAAGACGGCCGATGTGGCGGATGCCAAGCAGTTCGCCGACGCCATCCACGCGGTGTTCCCCAACCAGATGATGGCGTACAACCTGTCGCCCTCATTCAACTGGGACACCACCGGCATGGATGACGACGCCATGCGCGCCTTCCCTGCCGAGATCGGCAAGCTGGGCTTCGTCTTCAACTTCATCACCTACGGCGGCCACCAGATCGACGGCCTCGCCGCCGAGGAGTTCTCGCAGTCACTTTGCGAGGACGGCATGCTCGCGCTGGCGCGTCTGCAGCGTCGCTTCCGCCTGCTGGAGTCGCCGTACCGCACTCCGCAGACCCTGGTCGGCGGGCCCCGGTCCGACGCGGCGCTGGCGTCGCTGTCGGGTCAGACGGCCACCACCAAGGCGATGGGTTCGGGATCAACGCAGCACCAGCATCTGGTGCAGACGGAGGTTCCGCCGAAGGTGCTCACCGAGTGGCTGGCGCCGTGGCGCGAGCACCACGGCATCACCGACGATCTGCGTGTGCAGCTTCGCCCGCACACCCCGGGTTCGCAGATCCTCGAGCTGGCCATCTTCAACCCCGGTGGGGACAAGCTGGCCAACATCGTGTTCAGCGAGATGGAGGACCGCTCCGGTCGCACGTTCCTGTCAGTGCGCGACCAGAACACCTTCGACATGAAGCTGCGGCGTAAGCGCCTCATGACGCTCATGCACCTGTTCCTGATCCACCGCTACAAGGCAGAGGCGATCCACTACCTCACGCCCACCGACGACAACCGTGCGGCCGCCGAGGCCCTCACGCGTCGCGGTCTCTTCTCGTCAAATTACGACGAGGTGGGCGACATCATCGTGGCCGACATCAACGGCGCGCAGGTCGCCGAGTTGGTGAAGCCGGACTCCCCGGCCCGCCAGGCCATCATCGACGGGGTCTGACCCCCGAGAACGTGCCTTACCCCCACCCCGGGCGACCGGGGTGGGGGTAGCGTTCCCCCCATGGACGAGAACGCACTCACCCCACCCACGCAAGCCGAACGCAGTCAGGCAGGACGCGCACTGCGCAAGATCGTTCCGCGGTCGTCTCAGGCCGGATGGGCCGCGCCGCCACGCCGACCCGATCCTGTCGCCCAGCTTGTGGCGCAGGACAAGGTGCGCATTCCCGAGCTCGTGCCCATTCGCCACGGTCGCATGGCGGTCTCCCCCTTCACATTCCTACGCGGCGCTGCGGCCGTGATGGCGCGCGACCTCTCGAAGACCCCCAGCAGCGGCATCCGGGTGCAGTGCTGTGGTGACGCCCACCTGCTCAACTTCGGGGCCTACGCCACACCCGAGCGCAATCTGGTGTTCGACGTCAACGACTTCGACGAAACGCTTGAGGCGCCATTCGAGTGGGACGTCAAGCGTCTGGCGGCAAGCGTGTACGTGGCAGCCATCGACAATGGCTTTACGCCCGCACAGGCCACAGCGGCCACCACCACCAGCGCCGCTGCCTACCGGTCGGTCATGGCCGAGTTGGCGACCATGACCTTCCTAGAGATCCACTACGCCCGCGTGAATGTGGCTGAGCTGGAGCAGTTCCTTCCCACCGAGAAGGCCAGGCGCAGCTTCGCGAAGAGCCTCGCCAAGGCGCGGAGCAAGGACAACCTTCAAGCACTTGAGAAGCTCACGACCGTCACGCAGAACGGCCAGGTACAGATTGCCGACCAGCCGCCGCTCGTGGACCACCCGCCCGATAGCCGCGACATGGCCAAGGTCATTCCTCTGGTCATCAGCCAGTATCGGGCAACCCTGTTGAGCGATCGCCTTGAGGTGTTCAACCGTTACCACTTGGTGGACACTGCGCGGAAGGTCGTGGGCGTGGGGTCGGTCGGTCTGGATGCCCGTATCGCGCTCTTCCTCGGGCGCGATGATCAGGACCCGCTCTTCCTGCAGATGAAGGAGGCCAGGGCATCCGTGCTGGCGCCGTATGCCGGACCCAGCCCGTACCGCCATCACGGCCAGCGCGTGGTGGAAGGTCAGCGGCTGATGCAGGCCGCCAGCGATATGTTCCTGGGGTGGTACTCAGGTGTGATGGGCACGCGCCGCCAGTACTACGTGCGCCAGCTACGTGACATGAAGGGCTCGCCCGACGTGGGTCGCATGACCCCTGAGGTGCTCGCTGCCTACGCAGGGCTGTGTGGCGGCACGCTCGCCCGTTCCCACGCGCGGAGCGGCGACCCCGCAATGATTACCGGCTACCTCGGTACCGGCCCGCAGTTCGATGAAGCGATCGCGGACTTCGCCAAGGACTACGCGGTGCAGACAGTGGCCGATCACTCCCTGCTACAGGAGGCCATCACCTCGGGGCGCATCACCGCCATCGAGGGGATCTGAGAAGGGCGCCCGGTGTTGCCGGTCAACAACTGCCAGGCGACCGTCACCACGACGTAATCGCAGGGTCGCACCGCGGGTACCCCGGGGTGCGACGCCGTAGGACCGGTCAGCCCATCATCGGCGGCACCGACCCCAGCCGCACCAACGTTCCAGGTTGGGCCCGCGACTCGATCACCCAGGCGCCCGGCCCCACCTTGTAGGTGATGGCGAGTCTCTCGGGCTGGTATGAGGCCACTTTCCAGTCGAACGTGGCGGGGCCGGTGACGAAGTGCGCGAAATCGGTCTTGAAGTCGACGTTATTCGTTCCGTACACCGACCTCTCGTACTGCTTGTCCCAGGCGGGACGCGCGTTGGTGAGATGCATTGAAGCGGTGATCGACTCCTTGCTGCTCCGCCCCAACTGCTTCACGGTGAACTCACGGTTGGTCGACGGGCACCACATCTGGGTGCGCGGGCACACCTTCACGCGGTGCACGGCAACGTGCACCGGGTACCAGTGCCCGGAACCCGACGGGAAGGCCGCGGGGCGTTTCTGCATGAACGTGCTGCTCTTGCCGTAGGCGTTGATCACGGTGCCGAGGTCGAACATCGTCTGCGGCGTGAGCAGGTAACCCTGGTTACGCAGGTGGGTCGCCGACACCACGTAGGCCTTGCCGTCAGCCTTGCTGACGTAGGCGATCTGCCGAGCCTCGAGGTGAGGGAGCGTGAACTCCTTCGTACGCGAGGCCGCCGAATAGGGGTCGGTGCCATGAACCACACTCAGCACGTCACGCTCCTGCTCCCTGGCCATCACGTCGTTCCCGGTGAGCCCGGCCACGAACGGCTTGATCATGCCGTACGAGTCGAGGTAGTCGTCGTAGGTCACAGCGAACTTTGTCGTGGCGTTCCCCAGCCCCGCGGTCACCACAGGCGCCTTGAACGCACCCGTAACGGCCGCGTCGGTGGCACCCGCGTCGCTGTCCTGCACGCGCTTGTTCATCAGCCAGTCCGACGCGATGAGGCCGCTTTCGGGGCCGGCCAGGTCGGTGCCCGTGTAGACCGCAACCGTTGACCGGATGTCGTTGCTCATGAGGCTTGCGCGGAAGACGAGGGCGGCCTGCCAGTCATTCACGCCCTGCGCCGCAGGCACCGCCTTCTCGTCCTGCCCGATGCATGTGGCTTTCTTGGCGATGCGCGCGTCTGCGCAGTCGGCCATACCCTGCCAGGCCCGCAGCGCATCCGGCACGTTGAGCGTCACCGGGTTGAGCAGAGTGACGTAGTCGTTGCGCACCTTGGTGTCGAGCGTCCTCTGCAAGAGCGTCATCTGCGTGGTCACAGCCGTGTGATTGGCGGCGATCTCTGCACGGAGGGCCTTGACGTCCTTCAGGATCTCCCGGATGTTGTTCGAGTCGGATGCCAGGCACGGCTGGCCGACATCAATGTTCGCCATGCAGGTCTGGTACTTGTTGAACGCTGCGTAGCCGTACTTGAAGGCATCCGTTGGGGTGACGGCCGATGCCGTCGGCACGACGACGGTCCCAAGCGCGAGAAGCGCAGCCGAGACGCCGATCATGCGGTGGGCGAGGGGTGGCATTGCGAACCTCCGGTCGATGCGGTCATGACCTAGCGAACGTACACGCGATCCACGCAAGAACGGCGCGCGAAGTACGAGGGCCGTCAGACTATATCCCGTTATTCGCCAAGGACGACGCGGTGCGGACGGTGAGCGACCATGCCCTGATGCAGGAGGCCATCACGTCCGGGCGCATCACAGCGCTCGAGGGCGCTTGAGCAACCCGTACGCGTGCAGCGCCGGTGTGCAGTTCTCACCACATCGTGTTGTTTCGCGGCTCACGATCCGACGCGAACCTGTAACTTTCTGTGAACTCGCCGCTCCCAACACCGGATGTCACCATGTCACGTATGAAATGGGTCGCCGTGCCGCTTGTCGCCGCCGGCCTCGTCACCACCCTCGCCGCCTGCGGCGATTCCAGCAGCACCTCCAGCACCTCCAGCACTACCAGCACTACCAGCACTACTAGGAACGCCTCGAATGTCGAGGAGACGTCAGTGAGGTGGTCATATAAAGGCGACACCGGCCCCACGAAGTGGGGCACCCTCTCGACTGACTACGCCGCGTGCGACGGTACGTCGCAAACGCCCATCAACATCGTCGCACCGGCGAGCACCACATCACCTGCGCCCACGATCAACTACTCGACGGGCTCGGTTAAACAGTTCAACAATGGGCACTCCGTCGAGGCCACTGCTGCCGCGGGCAACTCGATCACCGTTGATGGCACCAAGTCCACGCTGCTGCAGATGCACTACCACGCGAAGAGCGAGCACACGTTCAACGGCAATCACTCGCCAGTCGAGGTGCACTTCGTGCACAAGTCCGATGCCGGCGCGCTCACGGTCATCGGCGTAATGCTCGAGGAGGGGTCCTCCTCCAACGCAGCGTGGGAGCCGTTCGTCAAAGCCATCGGCACACCTCAGGGGACCACCAAGACGACCACCTTCAATTGGCCGGCCATGCTCCCCACCAGCCTCCAGAGTGTGCGCTACTCGGGCAGCCTCACCACCCCGCCGTGCACTGAAGGCGTGAACTGGCTGGTGATGAGTAAGCCGGTGACTCTGAGCAAGGCGCAGATCAGCGCTATCACCGAGGTCTACTCCGATAACTACCGACCGGTGCAGCCGCTCAACGGCCGCGAGGTCGTCATCACCCCGGCAACGTAACACCCGGCCGGAGTTACTCCTCGTCGCCCAGCCGGCTCGGTCGCAGAAGTGCGATCGAGCCGGCGACGATGAATCCGGCGAAGAAGAGGCACCCGAGCGCGAGCGTGATGACCGAGTAAAACGGCACCATCACGGCCACTCCCGCAATGAACAGCGCAATACATAGACGCATCCAGCCGCGTTCAGACACCGGCGATCTCCTTATCCAGGGGCGGTAGGTCATGCCCCAGCTTGTCGGTGAGCGAGAGCCTGAACAGGAAGATCAGGGACGGCACCACCACGGCGACAAAGATGACAGCAGCCCCCACAAGCGCCCAGAGCGTTGCCGACGGCGCGGCGGCATCCTCCACCGTGACGGTATTGGGAAGCAGGTAGGGGGCCTGCGCAAGCGCCCATCCAACGGCGATGGCGGCCACGGCACCGGCACCCGACCAGCGCGCGATTCCACC
>CAMCOB010000040.1 GCA_945876305.1 Bifidobacterium breve | reverse complement strand
GTCGATCGGTCCGGTGGAGCAGGTGGCCACCCCCACGGGCATGCGGCCCGTGGTGCGCGACGTGCTGGTGAAGTTCCGTGCGGGCACCACGGCGCGGGTGCAGGCCGACGTCCGGTCGGAGGCCCTCGACGCAGCGGGTGCCCAGCCGCAGGGCGCGCGCGCGGTGGAGGGGCTCCCGGGCGTATGGCGGGTTCGGGTGGATGAGGGCGCACGCCCAGAGGCCGTGGCCCGCAGGCTCGACGCGCGCGCAGACGTGCGATGGGCGGTCCCCGCCGTGCCGGCGACGCTTGACACCACGCCCAACGATCCGCTCTTTCCCAACCTGTGGGGTCTCAGCAATACCGGCCAGCAGGTGCAGGCATCCACGCCATTCAGTGGTGTTGCCGGGTTCGATCTCGGGACCATGGGTGCCTGGGCCACCACCCGGGGGTCGGCGAATGTCTCCGTGGCGGTGGTCGACACGGGGGTCGTGCTTGAGCACCCCGACCTCGCAGCCAACCTCCGCATCGCGAATGACCGCAACTTCGTTCCCGATGTCCAGGGCGCGGTTGATCCGCTCGCCGTCGCGGACCAGAACTCCCACGGTACGCACGTCGCCGGCACCATCGGTGCGGTCGGCAACAACAGCCTGGGCGTGACGGGCGTGAACTGGACCGCGGGTATGACAACCGTGCGTTCGTGCAACTTCGCGGGTTCGTGTGAGTTTGTTACCGAGGGACTGGCGTACGCCGGCCTGAGGGCACGCGTGGTGAACGCCAGCCTCGGCGGGCCCGGGGACCTGCAGCCGGACACCGATGCCATTAGTGCGAATCCGAACACCCTCTACGTCATTGCGGCCGGGAACGCCGGCACCAACAACGATGTGATTCCCCAGACCCCTTGCAACGTCCCGCTGCCCAACGTGCTGTGCGTGGCTGCCCTCAATGCAAGCGGGGGGCTGGCGAGCTTCTCCAATTTCGGGGCGACGTCTGTTGACGTCGCCGCACCGGGCGTCGACATCCAGAGCACGGTGCCGAACTTCGCCACCGCATTCGCGCCGTCGGTGACCTCCGATGGAGCAACGCCCCCACGGCCTGTTGGCTGGACCCAGACGCCCTCAGCGAAGTGGACCTTCGAAACGCTTGGTGGCGGTGAGAACTACGTGGAGCTCAACCAGACGCCCGGCGCAGGGGCGGGACTCGAGAACTGGTCGATTGAGGCGCCGGGGAGCTTCACCCCTGTCGGCCGGTCGTGCCGGATGAGTGCCTCTATCGCAATCGGTCTCAATACCGCGAGCCAGGCGCTGGCGCTGGGCTACACGACCGCGAGCGATCCGACTGGCGGCGTTTTCCCCGCGAGCGTAATCAATGGCGACACCAGTGGTTCATTCACTGACTGGAATGTGGATCTTTCGGCGATCGACGGGCAGACCGGAGTGGAACTCAATTTCGTGGTGCAGAGCGCGAAGGGTGCCGCCCCCCTCTTTGCGGCCATCATGAATCCGGTTGTCCGCTGCATCGTCGATCAGGCGACGGGCGGAAGCTACGGGTTCCAGAGCGGCACATCGATGGCATCACCGCATGTCGCAGGCGCCGCCGCCCTGCTGCTGGCGAAGAACCCCGACCTCACTGCGGTCGAACTGAAGCAGGCCCTGATGTCCACCGCGGTGCCCACGCCGTCGCTCGTGGGCAAGGTGGTGACCGGGGGCCGGGTTGACGTGAATGCCGCGCTCGCATCGGTACCGGCACCGGCAGCACCGGCGGCACCGGCGGCACCGGCGGCACCGGCAGCACCGGCTGCACCCATCACGACGGCGCTCACGCTTCGCGTTGGATCCACCATCGCAATCCGCCCTGGCGCTACCCGTGCCTCCGTACCGGTGACCTGCGCCCAGCCCAGCACCGCGACGTGCGCGGTGACGGTGGCCCTGCGAATGCGGGTGGCCACCGCAGGCAGCACCCGGGTGCGCTGGATCCCACTCGGCACCCAGCGCGCCACCCTGCCGGGCACCTGGCAGGGAAGGGTGTCTATGCCGCTTACCCGGGTGGCGCGCAACCTGCTTGGGCGCTACGGCCGTGTGCGCACCATGGTGATCGCCAGCTCGCAGACAGGTTCGGCAACGCTGGCATCGGTGCGGCAGACGACCACGCTGGTACGCCGCTGAGGATCGTCTCCGGGAGGGCCAGGGCGCGCCTCCTGGGCGTCGCTCAGGCCTTCTCGGCCAGTAGGGCGCTGATTGCCCGGGTCACCTCGGGCGCGTCCGGCTCCACTGACGAGGTGAAGCGCATGGCGACGCGCCCCTTGCGGTCAATGAGGTACTTGTTGAAGTTCCAGTCGGGCTGGTGGCTCCACAATCTAGCGAGCCACAGCTAGGCACTCGCGATCCACATCGCCTCCGTCACCTCAGACATGGTCCACGATGCTCAGCATGTGGGAGATCGTCCCCCCAGCGCTCCAGAGATCCTCAGCCACGGTGCCTCAGAACCTCAGAGGATGAGAGGAAAGCCGCAAAAAGCACCATTTGTAACAAAACGTACTTGTATGGCTAATCACTCAAAGGTACGTTTGTCCCGTTCCCGTAAATGACATTAGTCATCTCCCGGGCACGGCTGGTCACCCAAAAAAGGAGCCTGTAATGGCGGACACAATGAGGGCAGCGGTCTTCCGTGGCAAGAAGGACATCCACATTGAAGAGGTGGCCAAGCCGAAATGCGGTCCCACCGACGCAATCGTGCGGGTGACCACCACCACCATCTGTGGCACCGATAGCCACATCTGGCGCGAGGAGTACCCCGTTGCCAATGGCCGCATCGTGGGCCACGAGCCGGTGGGCATCGTCGATCAGATCGGCGAGGCCGTTCGCGGATACAACGTTGGCGACCGCGTGGTTGTGGGCGCCATCACACCGTGCGGTGCCTGCTATTTCTGCCAGCACGGTGACTTCTCGCAGTGCGCTGGCTACGACGACGAGTGGGGCCTTATCGGCGGCTGGCGCCTCGGTAACAGCGCCGATGGCGTTCAGGCCGACTACTTCAGGGTTCCCTACGCACAGGCGAACCTGGCCAAGATCCCCGACGGGCTCACCGATGAGCAGGTCATGTTCGTCACCGACATCGCCTCAACGGGTATCTCCGCCGCTGAGACGGCCAACGTGCGCATCGGCGATTCGGTCGTGGTGTACGCGCAGGGACCCATCGGGCTCTCGGCCACCGCAGGCGCGCGCCTCATGGGGGCGAGCCTTGTCATCGGCGTCGACTCCAACCCCGTGCGGCTTGAGATGGCCAAGAAGATGGGCGCGGACGTCGTCATTGACTACACGCAGGAGGACCCGGTGGCCAAGGTGAAGGCACTCACCGATGGCCGCGGTGCGGACGTCGCCATCGAGGCGCTCGGTATGCAGGAGACCTTCGAGAACTGCATGAAGTCCGTGCGTCCTGCGGGCGTGGTGTCGTCGCTCGGAGTGTATGGCGACAAGGTCACGGTGCCAGTTGAGAGCTTCATCTACGGAATCGGCGACATCGACATCCGCAGCACGCTGTGCCCCGGCGGTAAGGAGCGCATGCGGGCACTGATGTCGATGGTGGAGTCCGGCCGGCTCGACCTGGCGCAGTTGGTGACGCACCGCTTTGACCTCGATGAGATCGAGGAGGCGTATCCCCTCTTCTCCAACCAGGAGGACGGGGTACTCAAAGTGGCGATCACTACCGGCTGATGCCCAGCTACGACCTAAACTGCCCGGCCTGCGGGCTCAATTTCGAAGTGTTCCGCCAGCGATTCTTGCGCGACGAGGACATGGTGTGCGCAGGCTGTGGCAGTGCGGGAGCCGTCCAGAGGCTCACGGGGTTCATCACCTCGCGGTCTGCCCGCGATGCCACCGACCCATCGGTCACCGGTTTCGCGCAGCACACCTGTTCCGCGGGCTGCTCGCACGCGCGGCGCGCCCCATCGGGCGAGATCATCCCGCCGTAGAGGCGGGGGCGATCCATCGCGGAGTGGGCTCGCTCGCCCGCATCACCCGGTTACACAATACGAAACGGAGAAACGAATGGAAATGCCATTTCACAAGGGGGACCCACAGATGTTGGGAGTCCCTGTGTTCGTCGCGGGATCTGTCGCATTGGGTCTCGCGCTCGCCGGATACCTGCCGGCGGGAGTCGTCGGCGGTGCGCTGCCGATCATCCTCGCGGGCACCGGTCTCGGTCTTCTCGTCGCCACGATCTGGGCCATCGCGCTCGGGCAGAATATGGTGGCTTCGATCTTCGGGGTGTTCCTCGGCTTCTGGTGGAGCTACCCGCTCTTGGTCCTCGGCCTCATCCACGGATGGTTTGGTATTCCCGCCGAGGACGTGACACGCAGCGTCGGGATCTTCTTGATCGGATGGCTCGCGGTCATCCTTATGCTGACGCTCGGAAGTCTGCCCCTTCCAAAGGTTTATACGCTGCTGCTGGTGGTGGTTGACATTGCTCTCGTCCTTATTCTCTGGGGAACGCTCGGTGAGAACGCGGACCTCACCAAAGCGGGCGGCTGGGCAGTCCTGGCCTTTGCAACAATCGGCGGCTATATCTTCGTCTCGGTGATGTTCATCGGATTCGGATTCAAGGGCCTTCCGATGGGCAAGCCCATGATGCGTGTGAAGGGCTAGCGCGGCCACCGGCAACGTTTGCCGGGCCCCGGTAGGAAGGGGCATCCCTGCCCCGAAAAGCCCCCCGTGACAGCATCATCGTCACGGGGGGCTTTTCCTTGGCCCACAGGGTGCGCCAGTGCCGCCCGTCACATCGTGGCAAGGAGTGCCGTGGGCTATGCCGTTGAGGATGCTTTCGGCTCCGGCCCCCACGAGGTCGCAGACGATGCGCATTCGCAGATACCGGGACCGTGGGAATGACCCGGTACGAGCTCATTAAGTGTGGCCATTTCGGGTGGTGCCCGCATCTCATCGTGGCGACGTGCCGGCCACGACTGGACCACCTTCTCGTACATCAACTTGGTCTCGAGTAGGTCCGCCGTCGCCTCCCACTCGCGGTTATCGGAAGACCGAAGTACGGATCGTGATCGTTTCCCATGGACCGCCTCCTCGCGCGGGAATGTCAGTAGGCCAGTGGAAAATCGAGCTCGCGAGGTGAGAGGCCCTCACGTCCGAGCAGCCGACGGCGCTACCCGCCTTGTCTACTGCGAGGTGTTGGCGAATGAGAAGAAAGAGACCGCCTGCGGCTTCCTGCTGCGCGCTGTGGAGTGGTTTTCCACCCAGAGGATCGTGGTTGAGCGGATCCTCCCCGATAATCGATCGGCCTACCGCTCGCACCTTCACCGCCAGACCTGTGCCGAGATGGGTATCCGCCATAGCCGCACCCGCCCCCACCGGCAACGGACCAATGGCAAAGCCGAGCGCTTCATCCAGCCCCTCAACCAGCGCTGGGCATACGGAGCGATCTATGTCTCCCGAGCAGAACGAACCGGTGCCCTTTCCTCCTGGCTGCGGTTCTGTAATCACTACCGATCCCACGCATTCCTCAACCGGCAGACGTCAGCCTCCCGGCTGGCGTGGCTTCTGGGGAACAACATCTTGGCGAGCCACAACGAGGCGTCGTCTCCGGGGGGCCAGGGCGCGCCTCCTGGGCGTCGCTCAGGCCTTCTCGGCCAGCAGGGCGTTGATGGCCCGGGTCACCTCGGGCGCGTCCGGCTCCACTGACGAGGTGAAGCGCATGGCGACGCGCCCCTTGCGGTCAACGAGGTACTTGTTGAAGTTCCAGTCGGGCTGGTGGCTCCACGACGGTGCTGCGAGGCCGCGCATGAGCGGGATGGCCTTGGGCCCGGTCACCTTCGAGATGCGCAGCATGGGGAACGTGACCCCGAAGTTGAGCTTGCAGAACTTGGCCACCTGACCGTCGCTTGGCAGCTCCTGCTTGAAGTCGCGCGATGGCACCCCGAGTACGGTCAGGCCATCGGCACGGCTGACCTTCCAAAGGGCCTCAAGGCCTTTGTACTGGGAGGTAAACCCACAGTGGCTCGCGGTGTTGACCACCATCACCACCCGCCCTCGCAGCGATGCGAGGTTGATCCGCTTACCGCCGAGGCGGTCGTAGGATCCGGTGAGGAGTGGAGCGCCGCGGTTGGCGGTGGGTACCACCGCTCCGGTATCTGCTGTGGCGGCCACGGCTGGCACCGCAGATACGAGCGCCGATGCGACGGCGATGGCTGCCACGAGGGAACGCATGGCGTAAGGGTATGCCCTGCGTGTTCTGTCGTGCAGGGGGATCGGTTGGGCTACGCGCTGGCGGCGGCCCGTGCAAGGCGGTCGCGTACGGCCACGCCGATGCCACGAGCGGGGGGTGGAACGGCCAGGATCACCTGGCATCTCGCTGCATCTGCCCGGCGGAATGCGGCGTAGAGCAGGGCCGCATAGGCATCTGGTGCACCCGCCGGCCCGAGCACCAGCACGGAGTCGGGAAGAGGGGAGATGGCATGGGGTGCGAGCAGCGCCACGGACGTGCCCGCAGCCGTGAGATCGGCAGCCCTGGCGGCGGCGGCATCGGCGGAGACCACCTCAACGCGTGCACCAGGGGCGTAGTGGGCCTCGAGCATGCCCGGGGCACGGGCGGGCCCGCTTGAGGTGGCGCTCACGGGGGCGTTCATGACCCGCGCGATGTCGTCGGCCGAGATTCCCCCCGGGCGAAGCACCTGTGGGGGGTCACTTACAAGATCGAGCACCGTGCTCTCCACGCCGATGGCGCATGGGCCGCCGTCGAGAACCAGATCAACCCCATCGCCGAGCTCGTCGCGCACGTCATCGGCCCGGGTGGGGCTCGGGCGCCCAAAGCGATTGGCCGATGGGGCAGCCACTGGACCGCCGAACGCACGCAGCAACGCAAGCGCCACCGGGTGATCGGGCACCCGAACGGCCACCGTGTCGCGGCCACCGGTCACCGCGTCGGGCACGGCTGCAGATCTCGTCATCACAAGGGTGAGCGGCCCGGGCCAGAAGGCATCGGCCAGCGCCCGGGCGGCAGGGGTCACCTCGGCCACCAAGGGCGCGAGGTCGTCGACCGATGCGATATGGCAAATGAGCGGATGGTCCGTGGGGCGGCCCTTCGCAGCGAAGATGCGGGCGACGGCATCTGGGTTCCGCGCATCGGCGCCCAGGCCATAGACGGTCTCGGTGGGGAAGGCCACCAGCCCACCGGCAGCGAGGATCCGGGCCCCCGCGGCGACGCCGTCGGTCACGACGCCGGGCACGCCGGGGATGTGCCGACGGGGTACATCCATGCGTTGGTGACAATAAGGCCCGCCGGAATGGCGGCCGCGTGGCGCATTGTGACGTGCTGCATGAGGCTGACTCTCTCTCGGATACGGCAGTGTGACCCTAGCGCCGCGGGCATTGCCACGACGCCCGCGGTCTTCAGTAAATAGTAGATCTTATTGCACCATAAGAACGGTGACCGTGCATTACGGCGCGCGAGGCAACACACCGCTACCTTTCACGATCGATGGGTCAAGCACCCGCTTGGGAAATCACACTTTTGAGGCGCCTCCCTGGCGCCCGCCGCCCTCGGGTGGCAGGCCGGGTCGTGTTCGAGGCGCCCGACCTTAAGCGTGCCCGCACGGCAGCGCGGAAGGCACTCGAAGAGCGTTCGGCTGGCGACGATAAGTGGTCGCTGGGTGTGTTGAAGCCGCTCACGCCAAAGGCGCCCGGCACGCACCGCTACAGCGTGATCTACGCCGAGTGGGTTGACTCCGACGTGCAATTTGAGCGCCGCGATGTGCACGTGATCGAGGTATGGGCAGCTGATGCCCAGGATGCCCGCCGCTTGTCAACGGTGGAGATTCAGGACGTTGAGGGTTATCGGCCCGCGTGGCGCGTGCGCAGCGTCGTCCGAGTCGCCGGCAAGGCCTGATCCGCGTGGCTGCTGCCCGCCTTCCGCTGATTATCGGCGATGCGCGGGTGGACACTCCGGAGTGGCTTCCGGTTGATGATCGCGCGACCGGTGCTGTGATGGCCGAGGTGGCCGCGGGCCGCCCGGAGGACGTTGACCGTGCGGTGGCCGCAGCCCGTGCGGCGCTTCCGGCATGGGATGCCCTGGGTCCGTTGGGTCGCGCGGCCGTGATGACCAAGTACGCACACGTTCTTGATGCGCACCAGGGTGAGATCGCCGAGCTCATTCACCATGAAGAGGGCAAGCCGATCGGTGAGGCGCAGGCGGAGGTGGCCCGTGCATGCGAGGTGGTGCACCACTTCGCTGGCGAGGCCGAGCGCATGTGGACCCGTCAGCTGCCCGGCGCCAATCTGAGCACCGGCTCCATTGTGCGTCCGGCACCTATCGGCGTGGTGGCCGCAATCACGCCGTGGAACTTCCCGGTGGCCCTGGTGCTGTGGAAGTTGGGGCCCGCGATGGCGGCGGGTTGCACCATGATCGTGAAGCCGGCGATCGAGGCCCCGTTGGCAGCGCGCCGTCTGTGCGATCTGGCCACTGAGGCCGGGGTTCCCGATGGGGTTATCTCGTGCATCACCGGCGACGGCCCAATTCTCGGCGAGGCGCTGTGCACGCATCCGGGCGTGGACAAGGTGGCCTTTACCGGATCGCGCCGCGTGGCCGAGCAGATCGCCGCATGGGCATCACCGCGTCTCAAGGCACTGTCGCTGGAGCTCGGCGGCCACGGGGCCCTACTGGTGCTCGACGACGCCGACCTCGATGTGGCGGCCGAGGTGGCCCTCATGCAGGGCTACGCAAACTGCGGACAGGCCTGTTATGCCGTCAATCGGGTTCTGGTGCCGCGCCACCTTGAAGCCGACTTCCTCAACCGCCTGCGCCCCGGTATCGCCGCGCTGAATCTGGGCCCAATGGCCACCGACCGCGGACGCGACCGCCACGCCATGCTCATGGACGATGCCCGCGCCAAGGGTGCCACCGTTGAGGGCGGCGCGCTCCTCGACGGCAACTACGTGGAGCCCGCGCTGGTCACTAATGCGGGCCCCGGCGTGCTGCTGGTTGATGAGGAGCCCTTCACCCCCGTGGTTGTGGTGATGCCCTACGACGACCTGGACGCCGCAGTGGCCGAGGTGAACCGTCCGGATTACGGGCTGGTGTCGTATCTGTGCGGGGGTGATTCACGTCGCACGCTCGAGACCGCCCAGCGCATCGAATGCGGCACGGTCGCCGTCAACGGGTGGCGTGTGGTGGTGCCGTATGCGCCGTATGCAGGCTGGAAGGGGTCGGGTATCGGCGCCGAGTTGGGGCAGCCCGGGCTCGACGCCTTTATCCGCTGGCAGCACCTGAGGGTGCTCGCCTGAGGCAGTCAGCCGTTCGCGGCCACGTGCACGCGGCGGGCGTACACCAGTTGCTCAACCTTCGGGCGCGCACCGGCGAGCCCCGAGTCGCCCACGCCGCCTACCACCAGGTGGGGGTCCTGATACAGCGGCCCCTCGTTGATGGTGATGCGGGCGCCCCTCAGCGCGTCGGCCACGGTTCTGGCGCGTGCGGACGGTCCGAATACGGCCGCGCCGAGCCCGAATGGCGAGTCGTTGGCAAGGCGCACCGCATGGCGGGCGTCGTCGGCGATGGCCATTCCCCGAAGCGGCGCGAACGACTCCTCGCGCCACAGGCGCGACCCCAGGGCGGGCGATGGCAGCAATACGACGGTGGGGGTCAAAACGCCACCGGCCGAGTTGCCGCCGGTGATGATGATTCCGCCGGCCGCCACTGCCTCGTCCAGATCGGCCAGTGCGCGCTCGAGCGCGGCAGCCGAAATGGGGGCCACATCGGTTGCCTCGTCGTCGGCCGGACCTGTCACCAGATCACCCACTGCCTCCACGAGCAGGGGCACGAACTCGTCACGGGCGGCGCGCTCCACGATGATTCGCTTGGCGGCCATGCACAGCTGTCCCGCGTTGGCGAACCCGCCGAGCGCCGCCGCGGCCGCCGCGCGCTCCATGTCGGCGCCGTCCAGCACCACCATGGCGTCGTTTCCCGATGCCTCGGGGATATACGGGCGCAGGATCGCTCCCTCGGCGTAGGCGGCGGCCAGACGCACCATGTGGCGCCTGCAGGTGGCCGTGGATGCATGGGCCACGACTGCCCCGATTCCGGGTTCGGTCATCATCGCCTCGGCATCCTCGGGCGGTGTGGTGACCAGTTGCACCGCCCCGATGGGCCAGCGGTAGGTAAGCGACTCGAGCACACGCGCCGTGGTGCCACCCACACGACGCGATGGCCGGCTGAGCAGGGCATTGCCGCCCGCCAGACCCGATGCCGCGATGAGCGTGGGAACCCAGATGGGCGAGTTGGCCGAATGCCAGCCAAACACCACCCCGTACGGCGCCCACTCCAGCCGGGTGCTGCCCGACCGGGATGGCACATCCCGTGCGCGGATGGCCTCGGCCAGATGGGGGAGGGCATCCAGCAGTTCGAGCGCGCTCGCGATCTCGCGTCGGGCGAACTTGCGGGCCTGACCGGCCTCGGCCACCGCGATGTCTTCAATCGCCTGCGCCTCAGCGGCGATGGCCGCCGCACCCGATGCAACCAGGTCGAGCCGGGCATCCAGGTCGAGTTTGGCCAGCTCATGCACCGCGTAGCGGGCGGTATCGATCATCTCGGTGGTGGTGTTCACGGTGGCTGAGTGTACGAGCCGCGTGCCAGGGCGCATCCGGGTGACCGGCACACCTGGGGAGATCGCCTCCGCATTCGCCGTAATCGCCGACCTCGAGCCGGTGGAATGGGTACCTGGCGGAATTGAGTGCGCACCACTGGCCGGTGGGCGGGACCCAGTCGATCAGGCACCTCGCCTCGCGGCGTTGACGTTGCCGTGGGCAGAGGTGGCGGGTGCGTCACCACCGCTGCCATTTCCGGCCGCGGTGGGCGGGGGCGTGTACCGGCGCTCGGCCGGGCATGCGGCCGCACCGCCCGGGCTCCCCGAGATCGTGCTGGTTGCGGGGGAGGGCTTTGGCCTTGCCGAGCACCCCACCACGG
>CAMCOB010000039.1 GCA_945876305.1 Bifidobacterium breve | reverse complement strand
GATCAGGTGCCCGATGCCCGGTTGATTCTCGCCCATGGGGGGAGAGGGGATCACCGGGCGCTTGTCGCCACGACCGCCGGTCACCCGGGCGTGCTGTTTGACAGCTCAATCGCCGCGCTACCCGACCTTGTAACCCTGGCGCCCGAGCGCATCGTGTTCGGGTCGGACCGCCCTTATGGGGACCACGCACAGGCGCTTCATCTGGTGGGTGTTGCCGCGCGCGTGGCCGGATGGGACGACACGGCGGTGCGCGGGGTGCTCGGCGAGACGCTGCTCAAATGGATCGGGCCGGTGGGGTCGTGAATCGTGCAGATGCCATCCGGGTGGTGGCGCTCACCGCCCAGGCCGAGATGGCGCTGGTGCGACGCGATGAGGTAAGCGGTGCATTGCTGGCACAGGCAGCGCGGGCTGCCGAAGGAACGTCAGCGGCTGCGGTACTGGCCGAAGCCGGGCGCCTGATGCGGGCGGCACCGAAGCAGGAGGCGGTTCGTCAGGCAGCGCTGTCACTGTGCCGCATGGGCCTGCGCGAGGCTGAGGCAGTGGCCCTAAGGGAAACAGGAAGCCCCCCTGGCTGACAGGCACCTTGTCCACAGGGGCTCAAGCGGCGCCCGCAAGCGGTTTTCATCTTCAGAACGGCCAGAACGTGCGCAATCCGTGACGCAGCTACCCAACTGACCCTCCGGCTGACAGGCACCTTGTCCACAGGGGGTCAAGCGGCGTCCGCAGGCGGGATTCCACCACCTGGATGTCTTGGACTTGCGTGAGACGTGACGCATTCGGTGGGAGGCGCTGATGGCCTCGTCCGACCATAGGTTTACTGAACGGCGATCACCGCACGGAGATGGAGCCGGGCGACCTCAGCATCCCTTCCGAGCAACGACCAGAGGCGGGCAACATCGAGGAATAGTGGAGCCGGATGGTCACCGACTGCAGCGCGGTGGCTGCTCCATGGCCAATCTGCTGGGCTCGCTACCCGGCCAGCCGTCACCGGGTTCAGAGCGACATAGCGGAGCACGGCGGTCAGTTGGCGATCGTCAATCACCTCCACCGAATTAAAGCGGGAGCCGAAGAGGTGCCCCGAGGTCTCGTGGCGCTGGTTGAACCGCCGTGCGTACGAACCGAGCGCATCCCGGCATCCACTGGAAAGGTCGCCCGGGGCGGCCTCGACGACAAGGTGGATGTGATTGTCCATAAGGCAGTAGGCCAGGAGCCCCCAATCCCAGCGATCGACTGCACGGGCGATCCACTCAAGGAAGATCACGCGGTCAAGGTCATCGAGGAAGATTTCCTGCCGGTTGTTGCCCCGCGTCGTCACATGATGGATCGAGCGCGCCTTCGTGCTCCGTCGGTCTCGGGCCATGGTGATCCGCTCAGTTGCCTGTTCGGGGTATCCAACCGCTCTGCGACGCGATTGGCGACGCGATGTGCGCCGCCAGGTACAGAACGTGGTCATTCGTGACATTCCGACGGGTGGCGCCCATTCCAATGGGCTTTCTTGCCTGTGGACAGGGTGCCTGTCAGCGGGGGTGGGGTGGGGGTGGCTTCGGAACGACGAAGGGCGCCCTTTTGGCGCCCTTCGTGTTCTTCTCGTGGTGGGGTTGGCTAGCCGCGGGCGGCCAGGAACTCCTGCACCATCTTTTCGCCGGCCTCGTGGCCCTGGTCGAAGTAGGCGCGGTTGATCTCCTTGAACGCTCCCCACTGAGCGGGGATGTCGTCCTCGGCCATAGTGGCGTCGACCGGGCAGGCCTCGACGCAGGCATCGCAGTCAATGCATTCGGACGGATCGATGTACAGCATCGTCGCGGTGTCCGCGTTGTCCTCGCCTGGGGCGGGGTGGATGCAGTCGACCGGGCACACGTCCGCGCAGGAAGTGTCCTTGGTGCCGATGCAGGGCTCGGTGATGACGTATGCCAACAGAGGCTCCTTGGGCGCTCGATTTAAATGGACGCGATGGCGTCCGGGAACGTGGGGAAGTCTACCCCGTCGCGCGGGCGAGGCCCACGGCTTCTGCGACCTTCGTCGCGATAACACGAAGCTCCTTCGCCGCAGCGCTGTCGGGGCGAGCGGCCACCACCGGCAGGCCCTCGTCGCCAGCCCGTGCGACATCCGACTCAAGTGGCACCTGACCCAGCAGTGGCACCCCGATGTCGGCTGCAAGTGCTGCGCCTCCACCGCCGGCAAACACCTCGTACCTGGCCCCGGTATCGGGCGCGATAAACCACGACATGTTCTCGATCACGCCGACCACGGGGAGTTCGACCCGGTCGGCCATCGCCGCGGCGCGGCGCGCCACTCGCTGTGCCGTGAGCTGTGGGGTGGTCACCACCACCACATGGGCGGCGGGCAAGAGTCCGGCGAGTGACAGCGACACGTCCCCGGTCCCCGGCGGCAGGTCCACCAACAGCACATCTGGGTCGTCCCAGAAGACCTCAGTGACAAACGAGGTGAGGGCCTTGTGCAGCATTGGCCCGCGCCAGATCACGGGGTTGTCGTCGGCGGTCATGAATCCGATTGACATAAGGCGCACGCCGTGGCTCTCCACCGGGATGATCAGGTCGTCCATCATCACCGGCTGCCGGTCGGCGCCCATCATGCGGGGAACCGAATACCCGTACACATCGGCATCAAGAAGGCCCACCGAGTATCCGGCCTCGGCCATCGCCACGGCCAGGTTGCACGTCACGCTCGACTTGCCCACGCCACCCTTGCCCGATGCCACGAGAATCACCTTGGTGGGCGAGTCGGCACCGAAGGGGCTGTCCTTCCGCGGCCCTCCGATGATGTTGTCGCGCACTCCTGCGCGCTCCTCATCGGTCATTGTGTCGAGCCCCACCTGCACACCCTCCACGCCCGGGAGTACCGCAACGGCCTCGCTCACCCGGCGCTGGATCTCAGCCTTCAGGGGGCACCCGGCCACCGTGAGCTTGATCGTGATCGCGACCCGCGAGCCATCAACCTCGACCGTTCCCACCATGCCCAGAGCAACGATGCTGCGGTGCAGTTCCGGGTCGAGCACGCGGTCGAGCGCCGCGATTACCTCATCCCGCGTGATCACATGAACATCCGCGCGTACGGCTCAGCCTGCGCGAGGGTCACGCCCCACCGGTCGTGGCCTGGATAAATCACCGTGTCGCCGGGCACCTCGTCAAACACGCGCGCCAGCGAGCGCACCATGTCGTCGTGGCTCGAACGCGGGAAGTCCGTGCGCCCGATCCCCATCGCGAAAATGAGGTCACCCACCAGCGCCTGGCCGGCGTCGGCGTTGTACGCCACCTGGCACCCGGGGGAGTGGCCCGGGGCGGCGATCATGTGAAACACCAGATCCCCGCAGGTGATGGTGTCGCCATCCTCGAGGATGGCAGCGGGCGTCACACCGGGCGTGGGCGGCGGGTTGCCGAACAGTGCCGGGTTGAACGGCGCCGGCGCGGCCAGCCACTCCTCATCGCCACGGCCCACCCACACCGGAATACCCTGGGCATCCCAGATGTGATTCTCCACCACGTGGTCCCAGTGCCCGTGGGTATTGAGCACTGCAACTGGAGTCACCTGCATCTCGTCAATGGCGGCAGCCACCCACCCGCTGCTGCCAGCAGCTGGATCCACAATCAGGGCGCTTCCGCCCTCCCGGTCCGCCACCACATAGGTGTTGGTGGCCACCGGCCCGAATGTCCCGCCTCGAACGATCACGCGAGACAACGTAGCGCCTGCTGGGATCGGCCGACGGCTCAATGTCATCGACGCGCCGGGGAATACCCACGGCACCGCTTGCCTGCACCGCTCTGGCACCCGCTCGGGTTCGCCCCCCCTTGCCCATAGCGGTGATCGAAGGGGGTCTACAATTGGCCTCATGAAGATCTCCGTGGGATCAGACCTGCGCCAGCCCGTCACCGATGCGGTCATCCAATGGCTTGCCGGGCGGGATCACGACATCACGCTGGTCGGCCCGCTGGCCGACGGCGACGAACGTGAGTGGGTGGACGTGAGCGAGGCCACCGTTCGGCCCGTCGCGGACGGCACCGCCGACACGGCCGTGCTCTTCTGCTGGAGCGGGACGGGCGCTGCCATGGCGGCAAACAAGGTGCGCGGGGTGCGGGCGGCCCTGTGCGGCGATGCCGAGACTGCCCGCCTGGCCCGCAAGTTCAACCATGCCAACGTATTGGTGATGAGCATGCGTGCCACCTCACCCGCCGTCGCGCTCGAGACGCTTGAGGCCTACCTGGAAGAGCCGTGGGGCGAGGATGCCTTTGACGTGCGCAATGTCACGGCCCTCAACCGCCTTGACGTGACGGGGCCCTAGCTCCCGCCCGATTCGCGGGCGTGCCTGTCCCTCGCACGCTCCACGCCCATCACCCGCTCCTTGTGAAGCGCGGTGGCTTTGGCGCGGGCCATGTCACCCGATGCCGTAAGGCCCGCACGCGACCCGTTCAGCGCCGGCATCACATGACGGGCGAACAGGTCGTATGACCGGCGGGTGGCCTCGGGTCCAGCCCACTCGTGGCCCCATAGGAGGAACGTGCCGAACCCACCCGCCCGCTCCTGCAGTTGCTCGACGAACTCCACCAGGTCATCGGGGGTTCCGATTACCCACGATCCGACCTCCACCATCTGGTCAACGGTCTTGTTTTTTGGGCCGGGTACCGGGGCAGGGCGGCCGGTGAGCGCCTGCACGTACTCAAACATCCACTCCCCACCACCGGTGCGCACCTCTTCAATGGCCTGCTCACGGGTCTGTGCAAGATGCACGGGCACCACCACGCGCCAGTCATCGCGATTGGCTGTACGCCCGGAGCGCGCGGCGGCATCCTCGGTGATGGCCCATTGGGCGGCCAGATCGGACGCACCGAAGAAAAGGGAGATCGGTGCGGCACCCAGGCGGCCTGCGAGGGCCATGCCAAACGGCGATTCGAGGCTGGGAATGGCCAGCGGCGGATATGGCTGCTGATACGGGCGCAGTTGCAGCACGGCGTCGTGCAGTTCCCACCCCGGACCGCTCGCGGTGAGCGGTTCGGTGGAGGTGAGCAGATGCAGGATGGCCTCGAGCGACTGCTCCATGCGGTCGCGGATCTCCGACGACGGCACGCCCAACATGGCGGCATCAGACAGGTGCCCCCCGGGCCCCACGCCAAAGTTGATGCGCCCCCGGGTGAGGTGGTCGAGCAGCACGATGCGGTCGGCCACCATCAGCGGGTGGTGGTAGGTCAGGCTCACCGCACCGGTTCCGAGGCGAATATGCCGGGTGCGCTCGGCGGCCACTGCGAGAAAGATCTCGGGCGATGAGATGTACTCCCACCCTGTGGAGTGGTGCTCTCCCACCCACACCTCGTGCAGACCCAGGCGGTCCATCAGCACGATCAGATCAAGGTCACGTTCCAGCGCCAACGTCGGGTTCTCACGGGGATCGTGGAACGGGGCGAGAAAGGCACCGAAGCGCATTTGTCAGCCTCCGAGCAGGCCGGTCACGTTGGCAAGGTCCAGCGGCTTTGCGCCCTTGGGAGCCGCAATGGGTGTGGTGGTGCCAAAGTCGGAGAACCGGGTGGAGATGGTGAACTCAAGCGCTGACACCTGCGCGACGGCATCTACCTTGCCCTTCAGTGCGATGTCGGCGTCGGCCCCATGGATGAGGCCGTCCTGCGTGCCCACCCAGATGTCCACCGTGCCGCGCTGCAGCGCCTTGTCAGCCTGCGCCAGGGTTTTGCTGTTCAGGGCGTCACCGGCCCCAAGACGTTTGGCCGCGTTGCTCAGGTCGTCGGTAAGCGCCGCGGCATTCACATCACCCTTGATGTGCACCGTCGGCACGCCGGCCAGATCTTCATCCCCCACCACCTGCGGCGAGGAGATCCATCCCGCAAGGGCAGAGGGGAGACCCATCGGGTCCACCGACTTCACCGACCCTTTGGGCGTATTCAGCTTGAGCGCCTGGCCGAGTACCGAGATGTACAGCTGGTCTCCCACCTTGGTGATGTTCAACTGGATGGGGGCCTTGGCGATGGTGGTGGAGAGGTCAAACGAGACGTCACCGGGTTTGCGCACGGTGCCCTCGCCCGAGATGTCCAGCGGCTGCGACAACGCTGCGCCCACCTGCCCACCCGCGCCCTCGGCCACGTCGGCATCGAGCTTTGCGGTGAGGGCAACCCGGAACGACTCCTGTGCAGCGGTCTTCGCCGACGCGTCGCTGAGGATCTGCGTGGCACTGCGCCCATCAGCGGATGCCTGGGGCGACGACGAATCCCCGCATCCCACCAGCGTCAGCGCGGCAAGGCCAGCGGCGGGGATCAGGAGCAGGCGAGGGCGTCTCATGGAGCCGGTATAGCATGAGCCGCGTGCCGACGACCGCCGCCGACCGCCCGTGATCGACGGGCTCGAGATCATTCCCCTCGGGGCGGGAGCGGCATTCGGCGACCCCGATCAGGCCCAGAGTTCGTATCTCGTGCGGGCTGGTGAGTCATCGGTAGTACTCGATATGGGCTCGGGCACGTTCAACCGGCTTACCGGCGTGATGGATCCGGTCGACCTCGGCGCCGTGCTCATCAGCCATCTCCATCCGGATCATCTGAGCGATCTGCTGGCGCTTCGGGTGTACATGGCGCATGGCCCCGGTATCGGGCACGCCCTCGAGGTGCACGGGCCTGCGGGGCTTCGCGATCGCCTGGATTCCATCGCCGGGGGCGAGAGTTGGGCTGGCATCACATTCCACGAGATCCCGCGTGGCGAGGGCACCCTGCTGGTGGGTGATCTGGTCATCGCTCACGCAGAGGTTCCCCACCTGCCACCCACGCATGCCATGCGGGTGGATCACGCCGGACGGTCCATCACCTACGGCGCCGACTGCGCTCCAAACGACGCCCTGTCCGATCTGGCGCGCGGCACCGACGTGCTGCTACTGGAGTGCTCGTGGGGCACGGGCGACCTCGTGGAGGGAGTGCCCCACCTCAACGCAGCCGCAGCAGGGGAGATCGCCCGACGTGCAGAGGCCGGTCGCCTGGTGCTCGTGCATGGCTACCCGGGTATCGACCGTGAGGCATCCGTGGCACAGGCGCAAGCCGTGTTCGGCGGCCCCGTGGAGTGGGCCCGTGAGAGCCGGACGATTACCGCATGAGCCCCGGCCCGCCTCAATCCGCCCCGCGTCGGCCTGCGGGCCGGTCGATCATTGTCACGGTGATTCTCAGCATTCTCATCCCCGGCCTCGGCCACGTGTACACGGGCCGCTACGGGCGGGCACTGGTGTGGTTTGCGGGTGCGCTCATCATCGGCGTCATTCTCGACCAGCAGGCAACGCTCACCACTACGGCCTTGGTACTGCTCTCAGTTCTCGGAC
Source organism: Bifidobacterium breve (assembly GCA_945876305.1). GTDB lineage: Bacteria > Actinomycetota > Thermoleophilia > Miltoncostaeales > Miltoncostaeaceae > SYFI01. The sequence goes on along the minus strand of CAMCOB010000039.1, from coordinate 3,811 downwards.
TGGCGGCAGCGGGCGACGCCGTGGTGCTGATGAAGCGTTTTCCAAAGGCAGGCCCCTAGACATGGCAGCCATCGACGTTGGTGGCCTGCTCACCGCAGTCGACGCCCTCGCGCCGTTCGCGCTGGCTGAGCCCTGGGACAACGTGGGCCTCATGGTGGGGCGTCGGGGCCGCGAGGTCACCACGGTGCTGGTGGCACTCGACCTGCGCGCGGCGGTACTGGACGAGGCGCGCGAGCGTGGGGCACAGGCGATCCTCGTGCACCACCCACCCATCTTCCCCGCGCTCTCCGCAGTGAGCGATGCCCGCACGATGGGGCGCCTGGTACTACGTGCCGCCGAAGAGCGAGTGGCAATCATCGCCGCGCATACCAACCTTGATTCCGCCCGCGGCGGCCTCAACGACCTGATGGCCCACGTGCTCGGAATGACGGGTACCACGCCATTGGTCCCATCACCCCGCGACCCGGCGCTGGGGCTTGGCCGGGTGGGCGAGGTCCCGACGACAACGCTCGGGGCGCTTGCTGCCATGGCGGTGCGGGAGTTCTGCCCGCGCACGGCCAACCTCGGCCTTGCCGGCGATCCGGACATGCCGGTGCACCGCATTGCCATCTGTACCGGGTCCGGTGGATCGCTCATTGACGCCGCACGCGATTGCGGGGCTCAGGCCTACGTGACCGGTGACCTGAAGTACCACGACTTCGACGCTGCTGAGGGGATGGGCCTCGTGAATGTGCCCCATGGCGCGGTGGAGGGCCACGTGCTTCGCATGTGGACGCCCCTGCTCGCGGCCGCGCTCAGCACCACCGGGGTGCAGGTGATGGCGTCGTCGGTGGACACCGACCCATGGTGTGCGGCCTGCTAATCTTCCCCAGCCTCGCGGGTGTAGCTCAGTTGGCTAGAGCGTCTGCTTGCCATGCAGAAGGTCGAGGGTTCGAGTCCCTTCACCCGCTCCTCGAGAAGCCCCGCTCCGGCGGGGCTTCGTCGTTTTCAGTGCCTATTTCAGGCTGACGCGAATGCGCGGTACGGGGAAGTTGACGGGCGACTGGTGACGGGCATCTGCCGGCCCCGTATAGGGGTCGGTCCACGCCATGCCCGCGGCCCCGCAGAACTGCAGGGTGGGCACCGTGTAGATGCGCGGGTTGCGGGGCCAGCCCACGCGCATGGTGAGCGTGAATGGTTGTGCGAATGGGGTGGGGTCGCCAACCGCGGCCCAGGTGACCGTCCAGTCCCCGCCCGCCGTATGCGCAATCGTGGGGGTCCATCCGGCCGGACCCGTGGGGCGGATCGACCGCCAATCTGATGAGAACCAGGCCACCACACGATTGGTGGCCAATCCGCCGCTGCAGCCGTGCTCGATCTTCAGCGAAAGGATGCCTGAACCACCCGCCTTGGCCGTCTTGCCCCCGAGCGTCACGACTGCGTGCCCCATTGCAGTGGCCGAGCATGCAAGGACGGCCGTCAGTGCAAGGGCGATGACGGGCAGGGAACGGGGAGGTCGATGCATGGAGTGAGACCTTACTGGGCGCGACAGGTGGCATGCAGGGCGCTTCGTGTCCTAGTGTGCGGGTCCGCCTCGGCGACCTGGCGAACTGGGAACGCATCGGTCTGCAAAACCGACATGAGTGGGTTCGACTCCCACGGTCGCCTTTCGTTATGACCATTACCGAACACGACACCCATTCACTGCGGCGATGGAACATCTGGCTGGTGGTGCTCCACGCGGCACAGGGCATTGCCATTCTGGCGCTGGCCACCGCCTTCACCCTGCCGGTGATCATCCCCTTCATGTCGGGGCCGCCCGGCAGCCCGATCGGCGGCTTCGAGCCGGTGTGGGAACTGCCACTGGCGACCTTCGTGGCCATCTTTCTGTTCCTCGCGGCGCTTGATCATCTGATCTGCGCGCTGCCGGGCACCAACGCCCGGTACATCCGCAACCTCGAGCGGGGTACCAATCCGTTCCGGTGGTGGGAGTACTCGGTGAGCGCCTCGCTGATGATGGTGCTCATCGCGATGATCACCGGGGTGGCCGACCTCTCGGCGCTCATCGCCATCTTTGGCGCCAACGCCGCGATGATCCTGTTCGGCCTCGCCATGGAGCAGCGCAACCCGGTGGGTACCGAGCGCGTGGACTGGCGCCCCTTCATCTATGGCTGCGTCGTCGGCGCCTTCCCGTGGATCGCCGTCGGGGTTGTTCTTGTGCGAACTCAGATGGAGAACGGTGTGCCGGGCTTCGTCTACGGCATCTACTTCTCGCTGCTCGTTCTCTTCTTCTCGTTTGCCCTCAACATGTGGGCGCACTACGCCCGTAAGGGTCGCTTTGCCTCGGTGGTGTCGAGCGAGCGGGCCTACCTGGTGCTGTCGCTCGTGGCCAAGTCGCTGCTGGCATGGCAGGTGTTCGCCTCGGCCCTCTCGGGCTGAATCCGCCCGGGGTGCATCCAGCCGCCCCCCGCCACTCAGTTGCCCCAGACGGTCACCTGCACGCTCGCCTTGCCCGCGGCCTTCGGCGGCTGCACCAGCATGGTGGCCTTGCCTTTGGGAAATGACTTCGGAACCGTCGCGCTGACGGACTTCGCTGCTCCTGGTGTCACCGATCCCGACCAGATCTTGAAGACCGTGCTTCCGCGGGTCAGGGTCACCAGAGTCTTGCCGCTGGCAGATGCGCCCGGCAGGAACGTGAGCGCCACCTTCTTGCCCCTGGTCACGGAACCCGGCACCGCCGGGCCGGTTGAACAACATCCGAGCACCGTCTTCGATGGCACGGGAATGGCGGTTCCGGAGCCGGTGGCCATGCGGCCGATCGTGCCCCAGTTGCCGCTCGCGAACCAGATGTTGCGATCGGGGCCGCTCACCAAATCCCTCCCAGTCGCGGTGCCACCCGCAATCGGTGCAGCGAAGGCACTCACGAGGCCATTTGTGCCCGCCCGGATGACGCCACCCCCGCCTGTAAACCAGGCGCGGCCGTCTGGCCCGGTGATGAGAGTGCATGCCGACAGAGCAGTCCAGCAGTTGAAGGTTGGCGCGGTGGCGACGACGGTCATGATGCCCAGCGGGGAGATGGACAACGCTGTGGGGGAGCCCACCTGCATTCCAGCGGGGTCGGTGCGCCCAACAACGGCCCACACGTTGCCGTCCGGGCCGTTGCCGAGTGCCCCGACGACGGTCCAGAGTGAGTTTGGGGATCCCCCCGGTACCGGGAACACGCTCCCCGATCCGGCGGTGGTCATGGTGCCGACCATGGCGCCAGTTGCGCCCGACGTGGTGAACCAGAGGTTGCCATCGGTTCCCACGATGAGTGCACTTGGCGCGAAGGCCCCGTCGGGTGCGGGAACCATGGTGATGACCCCCTCAGGGGTGATGCGGGCCACCGACGTGCCGCCATCGAAGCCCGCCCAGAGGTTGCCGTCCGGTCCACTCACAAGGCTCGTGGGCTGTGGGCCGGCGGGGAGCGCGAAGGTGGTGACGGTGCCTCCCAGTGTCATCCGGGCCACTAGGCCCGCACCGTTGGGCCCCTCGTCCTGAAGAAACCAGAGGTTTCCATCGGGTCCGGCGATGAGTTCGGAGGGGCTGAGGTAGGGAGGTGGGAACGACGTGGCGGAAAAGGGGAACGACTGCAACACCTTCCCCGTGCTGGGTGACAGCGAGCTGATACCGGCGCTTGCGCCCGCTGTGCCTGATGACAGGTACGGGTACCAGAGGTTTCCGTCCGGACCCACCACGAGCGACCCGGTTGGGGAACCCGGTCCTGCCGGGTATTGCACAGATGACCCGGTGGCAAGTTTCGCAGGAGCGGCCTGGCTGATGGTTGGAACCA
>CAMCOB010000038.1 GCA_945876305.1 Bifidobacterium breve | reverse complement strand
GTCCTGACCCATGTCCACGCCTGCCACCACGACCTGCGGCGCCACGCCACCACCACCACCCGCGATGAGCAGGATGATGCCGACGAGCGCCACGACTGCCACGCTGATGACCACGACCTTCGCGCGCCGGCCAAGAGGCGTGCGGGGCGATCGGGGTCGCGATGCGGAACGCGACGATGACCCCTCATCACGGCGACGAGCCGGACGGTTGTTCTCGCGCGGGGGCCGGGGATCGGTCATTGCGGATCGCGCTGAAGCGCGCCACTGGGTGATGTACGGGTGTTGGTCATGCGTCCTCGGGTGTGCCCGGGATACCCGGTGCACGGCTTATCCATCTCGCCGCGGCGGCCGCAGGGGCAACAATGGCGAGCCCACCGGCGATGTCGGCGAGGAAGTGATTCCCCGTAACAACGACGGTGGTGGCGACCGCGAGAGGATATGCCACGGCGGCGGCGCGAAGGGAGGGCCGGGTCGTGGCCGACCAGATGGTCCACGCAACGACCGGCGCCATCCCCACGTGCAGCGACGGCATGGCCGCAACCGGGTGGTACACGAGGCGCACGATGGGATGATCCATGGGGATGACCCCATCCGACACGGAGTCTTCGATACCGATGCCCGGCACCATGCGTGGCGGTGCCACGGGCTGACGCGCATACCAGGCGACGCCCCCCGACCAGGCGATGATGGCCAGCGTCCGGATGGCCGGGTATGCATGGGGAAGACGTCGGTAGGCAAGGCGCAGGGTGAGGGGAAGCACCACCAACTGGCTGGAGAGGTAGGCGGTGCCCCAGATGCGGCGCGACCAGGTGCCACGGAGCACGAGGCGTTGCATGGCTGGCTCCACGAACACGCCGAGCCGTTTCTCGAGCGCCACGATGCGCCGTGCGTTGCGGATGCCCTCGTCGATGCTCCCACCCGTGCGGGCCTTGGCCAGGTTATATGCGAGAAGGGCCCCCACCCCGATAGCGGCCTCCACAACCGGGCCATGGCGCTGGGCGACGACGGCCCGCACGCCAGCAAGCCTCCCGCGACGGCGCGTCATGCCCATGCGAGGGTGGTGTGCAGGGCGTTTATGGCGGTGAGCCCACTGCGTACGGCTCCCTCCATGGTGGCGGGCCACCCGGTGGCGGTCCAGTTGCCCGCGAGCACAAGCCCCGGGACCGGGGTGATGGCACCCGGTCGGCGTGAGGCCTGCCCGGGGGAGGGGGCGAAGGTGGCGCGGGCATCTTTGATGACTGCCCAGTCGCAGAGCACCGCATTGCCGGCGGCCGGCAGCAGCACGCGGATCTCGCGGTCCATCTGATCGGCCAGCACGGCACGCGGCACACCCATCTCATCGTGGGCACCCGAGATTGACAGGGCCAGGTGCTGCCCCGGGGCACCCTCGCCAGTAATGGCCGTGCGGTCGAACATCCATTGCACCGGGCTATCCACCACGGCCAGCACGGGCTGAGACATGACCGGGCGGTCGTACCAGAGGTGCACGTTGACAATTGGCGACTCACCAAGGGCGGGGTCAACGGGGATGGCATCGGGTGCCACCGCCCGTGCGCGCCCAGGGGGGAGGGCGACGACCACCGCGTCGGCGTCAATCTCCGTGCCGTCGTCAAGGGTCACACCCCTGCCGTGCGCATGGATGACCGCATGGCCGGTCAGCACCTCTCCTCCCGCACGGGTGAGGTACTGGCGCGTAGGCACATCGATGAGATGCGACAGGCCCACCAGCGACCAGCCGATGGCCGACCCACCACGGGTGCGCATGAGCCCTTCGGTGAGTACGAACGTGGCCAGGGCCGCGGACACGCGGTCGCTGCGGTCGTTGCAGGTGGGCAGCACGAGCAGGTCCCAGAAGCGCTCGATGGATGCATCGCCCTGACCATGCGCGCGCAGCCAGTCACCGAACGTGACGTCGTCGAGCCCTCTGCGCCCCGTGGGGCCGAGCGCCACGATGGCCACGAGCGCCCGCAGGGCACTCACTCGCTCGCGCGTGGAGAGCAATCCGAACCGGGTGAATGAGGGGCCCATGTGCAGTGGAGGCGGCAGGCGTGCCGCGGTGAGCACGCCGTGGGTGCCTCTGCGATCGCGCACCGCCACCTCGAGCGCGGGCTGGATGGTGGTGAGCCCGAGCGAGCCGAGTCGGTCGAGCAGCGCCATGTAGGCGGTGCAGCAGCCCAGGTGCACGTGCTGGCCGTTGTCGATCTCGATACCGGTCCGGGGCTCGGTGAAACTGAACGTCTTGCCGCCCAGAAATGGACGGCGTTCCACCAGGGTGACCCGCGCACCGCAGGCGGTCGCCTCGACCGCCGCCGCGATGCCTGCAAGGCCGCCTCCGGCGACCACCACGCGGGCCCCGGCGAGGCTCACCGCCGCCTCGCGGTGAATGCCCTACCAATCGACCGCGCCATGAGAAACATCTTTCGACGTCCCGATAGCGATATGCGACCGCGCGTGTAGTCGTAGCCCCCATCGGTGATGCGCACGAGGATGTCGCCGTAGAGAGCCGCGAGCATGCTCACGCACATCCGGGCGCGCAGGTCGAGCAGCGGGATGAGGCGTTCGCCGCGTGCGAAGTAGTCGCGTGCCCGATCCCCCTGCAACCGCATGAGGCCGAGCATCTCGGGTGTCATCCGGTCGGCGAGGATGTCGGTCTCGGTCACGCCGCATGTGGCCATCTCGTCGGCGGGCAGATAGATGCGGTCGCAGAGGGCGTCCTCCTGGACGTCGCGCATGATGTTGACCACCTGCATGGCCACCCCGAGATCCTCTGCGTGATCGACGGCCATGGGATCGCGGAACCCGAACACGTGGAGCGACAACACACCCACCGCGCCGGCGACGCGATCGCAGTACCCCTTGAGCGCAGGCCAGTCGGCGTAGCGATCGATGGCCAGATCCATCTCCACGCCATCCACAAGAGCGTCCATGGGCGCGCGTGGGATGCCGAATCGGCGGACGGCGTCGGCCAGCGCGATGAGCACGGGGTCATCATCAGGCACGTCACCGTCATAGACCTGGGCCACCTCAGCGCGGCGCGCTGCGACGGCAGACAGCTTGGCGCCCAGGTCGTCAACCCCATCCACGGAGTCGTCGCACAGGCGACTGAAGGCGTAGAGGGCGTGGATGCCACGACGACGGGTGCGTGGCAGCAAGATGAATCCGAAGTAGAAGTTGCGGGCCTCGGTACGGGTGATCTGGGTGCAGCGGTCGTAGGCCTCGTCCACGTTCATCGCACGCCCCGCACGGCGCCCACCAGCACCGCCCCGGCCATGCGCGCCCGGCCGGACTTCCCCGGAGCGGGGCGCCTGGCGATGGTGTCAAACTTCTGACGCGCAATGGCGTCACACACCCACAGCCCACCTGACGTGAACATGGCAATGTCCGGGCGCACCCGGCGAGGCACCTCGGCGCGAAGCGGGGCCCCCTCAATGAGGAGGGCGCGGGCGCGCCAGACCTCCATGCGGATGAGCTCGCGCACGGCCGGCGATGCCTGATGCTCACGTAGGTCATCCACCGTCACACCGAAGATCGCCATGTCTTCGGTGGGGAGGTACACACGATCGCGCTCGTCGAGATCGCGGCGGATGTCCTGCCAGAAGTTGACCAGCTGAAGGCCCGCACATGTGGCATCGGAGAGGTGTTCGCAGCGGGGGTCATGGATACCCAGCACGCCAAGCACCATGCGTCCCACCGGGATGGCGGAGTGGCGGCAGTACTCGATGAGGTCGTCGTGGGTCTGCCACCGCGAGATGCGCTGATCCATGCGATTGGCCTCAATGAGTGCACGGAATGGCTCGGGGTCAAGGCCACGCCGCCGCACCACACCCTGCAGCGCCAGCAGCACCGGGTCGTTGGGCGCGCCTCCCCAGCAGCGCAGCAGGTCGTCCTCCCACGCATCGAGCATGATCACGCGCTCATCGCGCGTGGCGTCGCCCGCATCGCCGATGTCGTCGGTGACGCGGCAGTAGGCATAGATGGTGCGAATGTCCGCACGCACGTCACGCGGTGCAAGCATGAATGCGACCGGGAAGTTCTCGTCGTGGCCGCGCGCGATTTGCTCGGCGTGCGCCCGGGCGCCGGCATCGCCTGCGGCCGCGGTCATACCTGCATCCGCGTGGCGTAACGCCCGAGCGCTGTCACCGGGAAGTACAGGCGGTAGTAGTGGTACTTGATCATGAAGTCGAGCGGGAACCCGGTTCCGGTAAAGGCATCCTCGTCCCATCCGCCATCGGCGCGCTGGGTATCCACCAGCCAGTGGGCACCGGCATCGGCGGCCTCACTTCCGGGGTCGCCGTCCATGAGTGCCAGAAGCGCCCAGGCCGTCTGCGACGCGGTGGAGTCGCCGCGGCCCACCCAGTCCGGGTCGGCGTAACTGCGGATGTCCTCGCCCCAGCCGCCATCATCGTTCTGGTGATCCTTCAACCAGCGCACGGCGGCCCTGATGCACGGGTCGTCAGGGCGCAGGCCGCAGCGGATGAGTGCGGGCACCACGGCACCGGTGCCGTACACGTGGTTGACGCCCCAGCGACCCCACCACGATCCGTCGGCGCGCTGCGTGCGGCGCAGGTACTTGATACCCGCCCGGATTGCCGGGTGTCCCGCGGGTACGCCGCACTCAACAAGCGCCTCGAGGACGTGTGCGGAGACGTCTTCGGTGGGGGGGTCCACAACCTCACCGAAGTCGCACACCGGGAACTGGGTGATGAGCGAGCTCGTGTTGTCGACGTCGAACGACCCCCAGCCGCCACCCTTGCTCTGCATGGCCAGAAGCCAGTCCACGCCACGACGGATGGCGTGGTCGTGGCGGGGTACGCCCGCGTGGAGCAGGGCCATGAGTACCTCGGCGGTGTCATCGGTGTCGGGGTACCACTCGTTGTGGAACTCAAAGCTCCACCCACCCGCCTCGCCTCTGCGCGGGATACGCCGCCAGTCGCCTTCGCGGGTGACCTCACGGTCGAGGAGCCAGTCGCGCGCCCGCGCCACGGCATCGTCGTCATCCCCGGTTCCCGACTCCGCCAGTGCAATGGTCGCCAGCGCCGTATCCCACACGGGGGAGAGGCACGACTGCATGCGCACGCGGCCATCGCGGTGCTGCAGGAAGGTGGAGAAGCCGTCGATGGCGCGGGTGATGACCGGATGGTCCAGCGGCATGCCGAGTGCGTGCAGGGCGAAGATGGAATAGACCCACGGGGGCTGAATGCCCGCCCAAGAGCCATCGGCCTCCTGGCGGTCGAGGATCCATTCGCGGATGCGATGCTCGGATGCCCGGCGGAGGGGCCCGAAGGGCTTTTGGTTGTAGCGACGGGCCAGCGGCATGAGCCGGGACATCATCTTGGTGAGCGTGCCCGGGGTACGGGGCGGTGGTCCCGGAACGCTGCCCGGCGCCTCAAGGTAGAGCTCGTCGAGCGAGGGGTCCTGCGGGTACGTGGGGTTGCGCGACAGCACTACCAAAAGGGGCACGAATGTGCCTCGGGCCCACGATGCAAAGCGGTATACCGAGATTGGCGCCCGGGGGGGCATCATCATCAACTCGGGCGGCGCGGCGGGCAGTGAATCCCATGGGTGCTTACCCAGCACCGCGAGCCACAGGCGGGTGAAGAACCGGGTCTGGTTGGCGCCGCCCAACGCACGCGCGCAATCGCGGGCGCGCACCATGGGCTCCGCATCGGCGGAAATGCCGGCAAGGCGCAGGGCGTACCAGGCTTCGACTGTGATGGACAGATCGGCTGGGCCGCCGAACCACACCGGCCAGCCACCATCTTCGCCCTGGGTTGCCAGAAGTTCTGCGGCGATGCCCCTGCGGTCTGAGTCGCTGGCGATATTGAGCGCCTCGAGGAGAAACAGCTGCTCGGCGGTGATGGACGCGTTGCTCTCAAGCTCGCCCCACCAGTAGCCCGTGGAATCCTGCAGGTCGCGCAGGTGGCGGGCACCCTGATCGGCAGCCAGACGCACCGCCCCGTGCAGCTCGCCTCCGGCGAGCCGGGTGGTGGTCATGCGGCATCCGCCAGTGCACGGGTAACTGCGGGCACGAGGCCGCGACGCGCGGCGCTGGCACCACGCGCGAGTCGCACCCACGCTGGGATCTGGCCCGGGTGGATGATGAAGCGTCCGGCCATGCGCATGGCATGAATGTCGCCGGCATCGTCCACGACCCCGGCCAGGTCGGGCAGTCGGTCGCCCGTACGGTCGGTGACGGCACGGATGGCGGCGAACGGCACGCCAGCCCGGGCACACGCCCGCGCCGCGCCCGCGCTTTCCATATCGACTGCGAGACCCATGAGCTCGGCCCGCGCCACGGGGTCGGACACCACATGGTCGGTGGTCACCAGCGTGCCGCCGCGTTGGCCGGCTCCACTCGCGAGCGCTGCGTCGCACTCCCATTCCTCACCGGTGAGGGCGTCGCGCACGCGTTCGGGCACGACGACATCACCCACCGAGAGCGATGGGTCGAGCGCACCGCAGAAGCCAACTGAGATGGCAGCGCACGCGCCGTCACCGATGGCTGCTGCCGCGTGGTGCTCGGCCGTGGCCGGCCCCATTCCCATCACGACGATCCGCACCTGTGGTCCGGCCAGCCGTCGGAGCATGCGCTCCTCGGCAGGAACAGCGCACAGCAGCGCCACGACACCCCGACTCATCAGAAGCACCCGTCCGCGTCAGCCACGCGCGAGCGCGAGCAGGTCCTTGGGGCTTGAGAATGCATCGAGGATTGTTGACGCCTCGTAGCCACAGTGCATGAGGCAGTTGGCGCAGCGGGGATCCCGGCCGGTGCCATACGCCTCCCAGTCGGTGTCCTCGAAGAGCTCCTTGATGGTGTTCACGTGCTTGTCGGCGAGCATGTAGCAGGGGGAGCGCCAGCCCTGAACGGTGTAGGTGGGCATGCTCCAGGCGGAGCAGCGGTATTCGCGCTTACCCTGCAGAAACTCGTGAAACAGCGGGTTGTTGTAGAAGGGGATGTCGAGCCCCTCGCAGCGCGCGTGCACCTCGCTGTACAGCTCCTGTGCCTCGGTGCGGGCCAGGAACTGATGCTGATCGGTGACCGACGCGTAGTCGAATCCGGGTGAGGTGATGCAGCCCTCCACGCCCATCTCCTTGAGGTGCACGAACAGGTCGACGTACTCCTGCGGCTGCGTGCCGCGGAAGATGGTGGTGTTGGTGCACACCCGGTACCCGCGGGCGATGGCCTCGCGCATGTGGGCCGTAGCCTTCTTGAACACGCCTGCGCGGTCGACCGCCTGGTCGTGCACCGACTCCATGCCGTCGATATGCACCACGAAGGCGAAACGCTTCTGCGCCGTGATCTTCTCGAATGCGCGGTCCATGAGGATGCCGTTGGTGCACAGATATACGAAGCGCCCCTGATCGATGATGCCCTGGACGATCTCGCCGATCTGCTTGTGGATGAGTGGCTCGCCACCGGGAATGTTGACGATGGGGGCACCGCAGTCCTCGGCGGCCTGCAGGCACTGCTCAACCGTGAGGCGCTTGTCGAAAACGTCCTTGTACTCCTGGATGCGGCCGCATCCGCTGCAGGCCAGATTGCACAGCTCAAGCGGCTCCAGCATCAGCGTGAAGGGGAACATCTCCTTGCGCTCCAGCAGGTGCTTCTTAGCGATGTAGGTCGCCATGCCAAGTTCGAGTGAAACGGGACGTCGGGGCACTGGTGACCTCCTCGGCGATCAACTGGGTGATACGTCTCTGTCAAGTTATCCCACCGTGCGGGCGTGGGCCACCCACATCCTCTGCGAATCGTTAGCTCTGGCGGGTGAAGGCGGTGTCGGCGATGCCAGCAAGATCATCGACCTGCCCATCAACCCCATCAAGCAGCCCGATTGCCCTGGCGTGCGACTCTGCGGCGAGTTCGCGCGCGCGGTCCATACCGTGCAGGCTCACGTAGGTGACCTTGCCGAGGCGCTCGTCGGTGCCGACCGCCTTTCCAAGCTCCTCCTCCGACCCGACGACGTCGAGGATGTCGTCCACGATCTGAAAGAGCAGACCCAGTTCACGGGCGAAGGCACGGTATGCCGCGTCCTCTGCTGCTGGCGGCGGGGCGAGCGCGAGTGCCACATGTACTGCCGCAGCCATGAGTCGACCGGTCTTGAGGGCATGCACGCGGGCGAGGGCATCGGCCGATGAGCCGCCGGCATCCTCGATGTCGAGGTACTGCCCGCCCACCATGCCCACCACGCCGGTGGCACGGCTGATCTCGCGGAGGATTCCCACCTGCACGGTGGGGCCACCCCCCTGCCCCTCACACACCAGCCGGACGGCTTCGGCAAACAGGGCGTCACCGGCGAGAATTGCCACGTCGTCGCCGTACACCACATGGCACGTGGGCGTCCCCCGACGCAGGTCGTCGTCATCCATTGCAGGCAGGTCGTCGTGAATGAGCGAGTAGGTGTGGATGAGCTCGATTGCGGCCGCGGCGGGCATGATCTCATCGGGATCCCGGCCGAGTGCCTGACAGGTGGCAAGTGCCAGTACCGGACGGATGCGCTTTCCCCCTGCGAGCAGTGAATAGCGCATCGCCTCCACCAGCCCCTCGGTGCCGGCTGCCTCAGCATCGGCGACCGGGTCACCGGTCATGAACCACAGGCCACTCAGGTAGTCGTCCACCCGCGCCCGCAGGTGCTCGGGGTATCGCGCGTGGACGGTGCGTGCGGTGTCGTCACTCATCGGGGCGCAGGGTACCGGCCCCGGTTGCAGAGGCCCGCTGCTGGTAGCGTCGGCGTCCATGCGCGCCCTCATCCTTCATGGCCCCGGAGACCTCCGCCTGGAGGATGTCCCCATTCCGGAACCTGCGTCCGGTGAGGTCATCCTCGCCGTTCTGCGGGCACTCACCTGTGCCACCGACGCCAAGATTCTTCGGCAGGGCGCACATCCATCCATCGCCCCGGTGCCGGCCCCGCTGGGCCATGAGGCCTGCGGCGTGGTATCCGCAGTGGGCGATGGCGTCAGTGGCGTTTCGGTGGGCGACCTGGTGGTGGTGGCCAATTCGGCACCGTGCGGGGCATGTCCGCCATGCGCCGTGGACAGGCCCTCGCTGTGTGAGCACATCACATACCTCTCAGGCGCCTACGCCGAGTATCTGCGCGTGCCCGCTCCCATCGTGTCGCGCAATCTGCTGCCGGTTCCGGGTGGTCTGGCACCCGAGCGGGCCGCGATGGTGGAGCCCCTCGCGTGCGCGGTGCGTGGAGTGGAGCGCGTGGAGGCAGGGGAGGGCGATGAGGTGGTCGTGCTGGGAGGCGGCACGCAGGGCACGCTTATCGCCGGCCTGCTCGCCGTACGCGGGTGTGTCGTCACAGTGTGCGACCCGCATGAGGAGCGGCGCGAGCGCGCGATCCGCTTTGGTGCGGCACGCGCCATGGACGCGCCACGCGACGCGGCTGCCATCGACGCCCTACGCGCTGCACACGGCGATGGGCGTGGTCCATCCGCCGTGGTGGAGGCTGTCGGTCGCCCCGAGGCCTGGCAGGCGGCCGTTTCGATCGTGCGTCCCGGCGGCGAGGTGCTGCTGTACGGGGGCTGCGCTCCCGGCACCACGGTGACATTCCCCACGTTTCCCCTGCACTACGGCGAATTGTCCATCCGCGGCTCGTACCACCACACCCCGCAAGCGGTTCGTGCCGCGTTGGCGCACCTGGCCGCCGACGACGCCCCATACGGCGAGCTCCTGGGCGAACCCATCACGCTTGACGAGGTTCTGGGGGTGCTGATGGCTGGCAGCGGTCTGAAGCGCCCGGTCGTTGTGCGCTAACACCGCGGCAAGTCCCCGAAACAGCGGTAGGCCCCGGATCTCCGGTACACATCTGTGACGGTGACCGACCCCTCATTTTACCGTAAGTGCCTGCATACGTGAGCATCTGCACATTTGTGACGGTGACTGACCCCACCCGGGGTCAGTCCCCACCCGGGGTCTGACCCCCACCGGGGACTGACCCCGATACGCTGGCGGTCATGGCGCTCCGCCCCGATCTCGATGCTGTCGCCGCGATGGTCCCGCGTGGATCACGCGTGCTCGACCTTGGCTGCGGCGATGGCGCGTTGCTCGACCACCTCATCCGCGAGAAGGATTGCGACGGCACCGGGGTTGAGATCAGCGATGAGGGCTTCCACGCATGCGTGGCCCGCGGGGTGCCCGTGATGGTTGGGGATATCGACCGCGGGTTGGCCGACGTGGAGGATGGGGCGTTTGACGTGGTCATCCTCTCGCAGACCCTTCAGGCCACCCAGCGACCCACGCTCGTACTGCACGAGATGATGCGCGTGGGGCGTGTCGGCATCGTGTCGTTTCCCAACTTCGGGCACTGGCGCCTGCGCTGGTCGCTGGCGGCGCGCGGCCGTATGCCGGAGTCGTCGTCGCTTCCGTATCACTGGTACGACACGCCCAACGTCCACCTGTGCACGATCCGCGACTTCGAGACGCTGCTGACACGCGAGCACCTCACCACCATCCGGCGCGTACTCGTGGATGACCGCGGCCGGCCGGCCAAGGGGGTGGCGCTCCGGCGCCCCAATCTGCTGTGCGCAGGCGCCGTGTACCTCGTGGGCCCCGACCGGGCGTAGGCGGGGCATGACGCTGTTCACCACCACATTCGCGGCACTGGTGATGATCGCCATCGGTGTGGTGCTCAACCGCACGGGCGTGGTCAACCGCGATCAGTCGCAGATCCTCGTACGCATCACGCTGTACGTACTGCTTCCTGCGCTGGTGCTCAAGGTCCTGGTGGGCTCCCATCTGACCTGGAACCTGCTGCTGGTGCCCATCGTGGCGTTCTGCGTCACAGCGATCATGGCGCCGATTGGCCTGCTCATCTCGCGTGGCCTCGGGTTGGGACGTGCGGCAACCGGGGCGGTCATTATTGCCACGGGCGTGGCCAATACCGGGTTCTTCGGCCTGCCACTCATCGCGGCCAGTCAGCACGACTACTCACTGACGGTCGCCGTGATGTACGACGCCCTGGGCACCGGAATCCTCATCTGGACTTTCAGTCCGATTGTGGCCTCGTGGTTTGGGCGCGGCGAGGTGGAGGACGCCCTGTCCATCCGGCAGTCGTTCAAGGGCTTGCTGCTGCCGCCCATGTGGGCACTCATCGCCGGCCTCATCCTCACGATCTCCGGCGTGCACGACCTGCCCGACCTCATCGAGTTCCCGGTCACGTACCTCGCCGCGGGCGTACTGCCGGTGGTCATGCT
>CAMCOB010000037.1 GCA_945876305.1 Bifidobacterium breve | reverse complement strand
GCGGCCTGATCGGCGCGCTCCTGGCTGCGTGATCCCACGATGATCTCGTGGCCAGCTGCGGCGAAAGTGATGGCGAGACCGCGACCGAGGTCGCCGGTGCCGCCGAAGATCGCAATCTTCACGTGATGATTCCCTTTGTCGGTTCGTCTCCCATCCGCCGTTCGGCGGATTGGAGGGTGTTGGCCAGTAGGAAAGCGATTGTCATGGGTCCCACGCCCCCGGGAACGGGAGTGATGGCACCCGCTACCTGTGAAACCTCGTCGTACGCGACGTCGCCGCACAGACGATCGTCGAGGCGATTCATACCCACATCGATGACTGTGGCGCCTGGCTTCACCCAGTCTGCCTTCACCATTTCGGCGCGGCCCACGGCCACCACCAGCACGTCGGCCTCCCGGCAGACGGCGGGCAGATCACGTGTGCGTGAGTGCGCGATGGTCACGGTGGCGTTGCGCTCGAGGAGCATGAGCGCCTGCGGCTTGCCCACGATGACGCTGCGCCCCACCACCACAGCATTTGCCCCTTCCAGATCAACCCCGGCGTCGTCAAGCAGCCACATGACGCCGCTCGGAGTGCAGGGGCGAAGACATGGCTCACCGCGTACGAGGTGGCCGATGTTGACCGGGGAGAATCCGTCAACGTCCTTCGCCGGCGAGATACGGGCGGCGATCGCCGGCTCGGTGAGGGGGCCCGGCACCGGCAGCTGCACGAGCATGCCGTCAACCCCGTCGTCGGCGTCGAGGCGATCGAGCAAGGCGTCCATCTCCGCCTGGGTCGTACCCACCGGAAGCTTGACGCGCTCCACGGTCATTCCGACTTCCTCGGCCTGCTGTGCCTTGTTGCGCTGGTAGATCTCGCTAGCGGGATCGTCGCCCACCTGAACACCTACAAGCCCGGGCTTACGACCGTGGCGCGCTTCAAACGCAGCGCAGCCCTCGGCCACCCGCTCGCGTACGCGCCGGGCCCCATCGCGACCATCAATCACTCGCGCGGCCATCAGCCGAGCCTCCTCATGGGGGCCATGTCCGCCATCAGCAAACGCTCCTTGTCGTCGAACCGCACCTGTATGAGTCGGCCTCGCTGCTGCAACCCGATGATGACGCCCTCCCCAAATGATTCGTGCACCACGGCGTCCCCCACGTCGAAGTTCGGCACTGCAAACGACTCGCTGTCGCCGAAGGGCGAGTCGAGCACGACCGGCTCCGGACGGCCAGTGGCCTCCGCGGGGATCTCATCGATGAATCGTGAGGGAATTGAGTACATGCGATTACCCCGCAGCGTGCGGGCATCGGCATGGGAGAGAATGAGTCGCTCGCGTGCCCGCGTAAGGGCCACGTAACACAGGCGACGTTCCTCCTCGAGGCCGTCGGGGTCGTCAATCGAGCGCATGTGTGGAAAGAGCCCCTCTTCGAGCCCGGTGACGATGACCACGTCGTACTCCAACCCCTTGGCGTTGTGCACCGTCATGAGCGTGACCCGCCCGCCATCCTCGTCGGCTTCGTCCACCGCCGATACCAGCGCCACCTCTTCGAGGAACCCCCCGAGGGTTGGCTCCTCTGCACGTGCCGCGTACTCCACCGCCACCCCAACGAGTTCCTGCAGGTTGTCGAGCCGCCCAATGCCCGATTCGGCCGGCCCATCAGCCAAGAGCGCCTCACGGATGCCCGACTCCTCAATGGCAGTCTCCATCACGCGCGCGGGCGGTGACCCCGTGGCATCCATTGCGCGCAGACGGTCGAAGAGGGCTCCAAGTGTGGCGAGGGCATCCCGCTGAGATGCATTGAGCCCCTGCACGAGATCGGCCGCGCGTGCGACTGAGTCCATCGGCACCGCGCGGCCCTCTGCGGCCTGGGCCACGCGGGCCAGCGCCGCAGGGCCGAGGCCGCGCTTCGGACTGCCAGCAGCGCGGGTGAACGCCTCGCGGTCGGCAGGGTTCGCCACCACCCGCAGATACGCCATGAGGTCCTTCACCTCGGCCCGCTCGTAGAACCGCGGCCCCCCAAGCACCTGATAATTGATGCCCGAGCGCACCAGTTGGTCTTCAATCACCCGGCTCTGCGCATGCGTGCGGTAGAAGACGGCGATCTCGTCAAGCGGTCTGCCCTCCGCAATGGCCCGCCCAACCTCCCGCACCACCATGCGGGCTTCCTCGTACTCGTCGGCGGATGACGCGATGGTGACGTCCTCGCCACTTTCCCGGTCGGTCCACAACACCTTCGGGTGGCGACCGCGGTTGCGCTCAACCACCGCATTGGCTGCGGCAAGAATTGTGGCGCTCGACCGGTAGTTCTGCTCAAGTGGAATGGTGACCGCATCGGGGTAGTCGGCTTTGAACTCGAGGATGTTGCGGATGTCCGCGCCGCGCCACGAATAGATGCCCTGATCATCGTCGCCCACAACCATCACGTTGCGCTCAGGCTCGGCGAGAATGCGCACCAGCCAGTACTGCGCGTGATTGGTGTCCTGATACTCGTCCACCAGCACATGGCGGAACCGACGCTGCCAGCGTTCCCGCACAACGGAATCACGTTGGAGCAACTGCACGGTGACCATGAGCAGATCGTCGAAGTCCATGGCCTGGTTGGCGATAAGGCGGTCTTGATAGCGCTTGTACAGACGCGAGATGACCTCAACGCCGTAGTCGCCGTTGGCATCGTCCTCCACCTCAGACGGGCCCTTGAGCTCGTTCTTGGCGGATGAGATGACGCCGAGCACCGCTCGCGGCGTGGTGCGCTTCGGGTCGAGACCTTCTTCGGCGATCACGGCCCGCATGAGGCGCTGTTGGTCACCGTCGTCGTAGATGGTGAACGACCGCTCGTAACCGGCTGCCGCGTGCTCGATGCGCAGGATTCGGGCACAGGCCGAGTGGAATGTGGATGCCCACAGCCCCCGTGCCTCAGGCCCGACCAATTCGAGAATGCGCTCGCGCATCTCGCCGGCTGCCTTATTGGTGAAGGTGATCGCCAAGATCTGACCAACCGGAACACCGCGCTCGCGCACCAGATGTGCGATGCGATGCGTGATGACACGGGTCTTCCCTGAGCCCGCCCCAGCAAGCACGAGCATGGCCCCGTCACCGTGTGTGACAGCCTCACGCTGGGGTGGATTAAGGCTTGAGAGGAGGTCCGTACTCACCGGGCGAATCTAGCGCCGCGAGCGGACGGCGGGACCGTGTGCGGAGCGCGCGCTACGCGGCGTCGGATGAGGCCGCTCGGGCCTCGCGGATGCGGTCGCGCACGCCGTCGCGGCAGTCCGCCTCATCACTCTTTGGCGGGGGCGGAACCCCTGCCCGAAGTGCCGCGAGTTCGGCCTCGAGCTCCTCCACCCGACCAATGAGGCAGTCGAGCGCCTCGGCGACCGGGTCGGGAAGTCGTGTGTGATCGAGATCCGGGTGATGCAGGGTCTGTGGATCGACCCGCTGACCATCAACGATGACCGGCTTCCCCGGGTTGCCGACGACGGTGGAGTTCGCGGGCACGTCCTTCACCACGATTGAACCTGCACCGATCTTGGCGCCCTCCCCCACCTCAAGCGGCCCCAGCACCGATGCACCGGCACCAACGGTGACGCCGTCGCGCACCGTGGGATGGCGCTTGCCACCGTGCTTGCCCGTGCCCCCAAGGGTGACGCCCTGGTAGATCGTGACGTCCTCACCGATCTCGGTCGTCTCTCCGATCACCACACCCATACCGTGGTCGATGAAGAACCCGGGCCCGATGGTGGCGCCTGGGTGGATCTCGATTCCTGTGAGAAATCTGGAGAACTGGCTGACCATGCGCGCGGGCAGATGCCACTTGCGCTGCTCCATGCCGTGCGCGGCTCTGTGCAGCCAGATTGCGTGAAGGCCGGGGTAGGTGAGCACCATCTCGGCATCCGACCTGGCAGCCGGGTCACGCTCCCGGGCAACGTCGAGATCGCGGCGCAGGGCTGATGTGAAACGTGAGACGGGTCCGGTAGCCATATGGCGAGTATATTCCCGCCTCTGCTGAGGCAGAACTTTTATGGCAAGCATCCGCGTACGACTGACATTTCCCGAGACCCTCGTGCGCGAGCCCGTTGTGCACCGGCTCTCCACCGAGCACGACGTCGTGTGCAACATCCGGCGTGCCGATGTGCGTGATCGCACCGGCTGGGTGATTCTTGAGATCGCGGGTGAGCCGGACGCCGTTGCCGAAGCGCGGGAGTGGCTTGAGGACACCGGCGTACGCGTTGATGACCTGGAGCCGTACCTTCTCTAGCGTGACCTCAGGCGGGGCGTCCTGCCAAGTGGGCCCCTCCCCCACGGCCCGGGCTGCCCGTCTGGACAACATCCGTGTGCACGACGCAGCAGAGGTTGCCAGCCTGCTGGGCGCACTGCCTGTGGCTGCCCCCTGGGACGTGTCGTTGGATCCCGCTGATCCAGCCCTTCCACTGCTCCGCGACGCGGGATTCGAGCCCTACGCCACCACGTTCACGGCGAGCCGCGCGATCGACGGCGTGCCGGCCGGACCGGGCGCCGACGGGGTGCGGCTTCTCACGTACTCAAACGACATGGCCCAGCGGTACGAGGATGCCGAGTGGGATGCCCTCGATGGCCTGGCCATCTTCAAGGCGATGGGTCGACCGACCGGGTACGCCCAAGGGGCTGGCCAGGGCGACTTCACCGTCGCCCTTCGCGGCGACCGCATCGTCGGCTTCTGTTTCACCCAAGTGCCAGAGGGGATTGTCTGGTGGATGGGCGTGGTGGCCGACGAGCGCCGCAAGGGCGTCGGTCGCATGCTCATCAGCTCAGCGGCGCGAGCGGTTCGCCTCGCCGGCGGCACCCACCTGTTGGGCAACCCAGAGGACACCCCGGATGCCCGCGCCTTCACCGCGGCCCTCAACTTCCGCCACCGCACCACACGCGAACTGCTGATCAAGAAGGCCTGACGCCCTCTGGAACCTAGGCCTCGGTGAACAGCGCCGTGGACAGGTACCGCTCGCCCGTGTCGCAGATGATCGTGACGATCACCTTGCCGGCATTCTCGGGCCGCTTGGCCAGTTGCAGCGCGGCCCATGCGTTGGCCCCGGCCGAGATGCCCGTGAGTACGCCCTCGTCCCTCGCCAGATTGCGGGCGGTCTCAAAGGCATCCTCCGCGGTCACCTGGATGATCTCGTCGTACACCGATGTGTCGAGGACGCCCGGCACGAACCCGGCGCCGATGCCCTGAATACGGTGGGGGGCTGGGTCGCCTCCAGAGAGCACCGGTGAGTCGGTGGGTTCCACCGCCACGATCTGTACGCCGGGCTTCCGCTCTTTCAGCACGTGCCCCACGCCAGTAATGCTGCCGCCCGTCCCCACGCCAGCCACAAAGATGTCGACAGACCCGTCGGTGTCGGCCCAGATCTCCTCGGCCGTGGTGCGCGCGTGGACATCCGGGTTGGCCGCGTTCTCAAACTGCTGCGGTACAAACGCGTGGGGGGTTTCATCAGCGATCTCCTGCGCGCGCGCGATGGCGCCGCGCATACCTTCTGTACCCGGAGTGAGCACCAACTCAGCGCCGTAGGCCTTCAGCAGTGCCCGGCGCTCCATGCTCATGGTCTCGGGCATCGTGAGAATGCACTTGTACCCGCGTGCGGCACACACGAATGCGAGCGCGATGCCGGTGTTGCCCGATGTGGGCTCCACGATGACGCTCTGACCCGGTGTCAGCAGCCCCTCGCGCTCGGCTGCCTCGACCATTGCCAGGCCGATGCGATCCTTCACGCTGCCCGCCGGGTTGGCGGCCTCAAGCTTGCCCAGAATAGTTGCGCCTGTGCCCTCCGAGAGACGGGAGAGCCGCACCAACGGGGTGTTTCCGACAAGGTCGGTCATGGATTCAACGATGCGCATGGACTCAGGCTACCAGCGCTGATCCCGGTAAAGAGCATAGGAATCCGGGAGTTCCATCGGCCGCACGTGTTTCAGTGTCTCCGGCGCCAAGGGCCCCACTCGGGCAATGCACGCGCACGGCGGCGTTCAGACCCTCGAGGACATGAATGTTTTCATGGAGCGCCGGGAACTGACCCGCGGGATCAGGCCTGCCGGGCCGCCTCGACCAACGCCGCAATAACCCCGCTGTCAGCGTCGGCTTCTGGGTGCCACTGCACACCGAGCGCGAACCGGTGCCCCGGAACCTCAAGCGCCTCGGTCACATCGTCACCCACGGACCGACCAGTCACGATCAGTCCTTCGCCCACACGATCAACCGCCTGATGGTGGTGGGACGGAACCCGGTGTGTGGTCTCGCCCGCCGCCAGGGCTGCAAGCGAGCCGACCTCGAGCTTGACGAGATGATCGTTGCCCTCAAACGTGCCAGTGGTACGACGGTGATCGTCGCTGCCATGTGACTCGGGCAGATGCTGGAGGAGCGTGCCGCCGTACGCCACGTTCAGCACCTGGATGCCACGGCAGATGCCAAGGAAGGGAATGTCCCGCTCAATGGCCCCTCGCACCAGCGCAGCCTCAAACCGGTCACGCTCATGGTCGGCGTCTTCGGCCTCGACGTGGGGATCGGCTCCGTACAGCGAGGCCCCGAGGTCATTGCCACCCGTGAGCATCAGTCCGTCGATCAGATCGAGAAGCGCGTCGGGGCCGCCCGGATGGGGCGGGAGCACAACCGCCACCCCGCCTGCGTGCTGCACCTGTCGTATGTAATCGGCTGCCACGACGGCAGCCTGCTGCTGCCATGGCCCCCACTGCGCGTGAACCACAGCGCAGGCAATACCGATAACCGGAGCGACACCCATTACGCTCAGATGTGAAACATGGGTGCGTCGGCGCGGCGCGCCTCGCGCTCCACGATGTCGGCCACCGATACTGACCCAAAGGCGCTGGCCAGGCGGGATGCGCCTTCGGCCCATACCTCGCCCACCGGGCAGCCGCTGCCATCGCTCGCGCCGCCGATTGGCCCGTCGACAGCCTCGATGATGTCGAGCACAGAGACGTCAGCTGGGTCGCGCCGCAGCGTGTAGCCGCCCTTTACCCCACGCTGACTCTGCAGCACTCCGGCGCGCCGGAGTGCAGAGAACACCTGCTCCACCTGATGCGGTGGAATCCCCCGGCACTCCGACACCTCAAGAACGGGTATCGGTGCGCTGCCGCCGCGGGCGGCGATCTCTGCGACAGCCAAAACGGCCAACCGACTTCGGTCACTCACGCTGATCAATCAGATACCCCCGAACTCCAATGGTATTTGGGAGTTTAGCGGAGGCCTGGGCGCATGCCCCTAGACGAGGTCGAGGAGTGCGTTCGTGATTCCGTTGCGACGGATCTCGGGAATGCGCACCGATGAGTCGGCCTCGTGAGCGCGGGTGTAGACCACCTCAAGGATGTCGATCCACGGGTCGAGGTCCGGGACCATGAACTGATACCTCACCCCGTTGGCGAACAGGTACATGCGGGGCCGTTTCGCACCGCGGGGCATCACGCCTGGCGAGAGCGGAAACCGCTCGATGGCCTCGATGTCCTCGCGTGCGATCTCGCGGCGCTTGGCTCTCAGCAAGTGATCAAGCGGCGTGGGCACGAAGACCAGGCGCTGCTCGGTGAGATACAGCGTGCCGTGGCGGCCGAGCCAACCGTTATTCAGGTCGGCACCGGTCTTCCAGAGGATCTTCTCGTCGGGACGCGGACGCTCTGCGTGTGCGACGCGCGGAAGCCGGTCCTCTGATGACGCCATGTGACCCTCCTGAACGGACGCAAGCGCCCTCGGAATACGAACAATGTGATCGTACAAGCCGCGGCGGATGCCCGGCTGCTAATCGCCGGCGAAGATCTCCATCAGATCGGACTCCCGGCCGGGCTCGGCGATTGCCACCACCTGATCGCCCGCCGCCAGCAGGGTGTCCGGGCGCGCGACACGCCCCACTCGGTTGCGAAGCACACTGATAACCAGGCTGCCGTCAGGGATCGAGAGTTCGCCCACGGTTGCCCCGTCGGCGCGGCTGCCCTCCACGACACCGATCTCGAGAATGTCGAGGTTCTCGCGCCGCAGCGAGAACAGGTGCACCAGCGAGTGCTGCGGCACCTCGTGTTCGATGAGCGCCAGAATTGACTCGGTGGCGCACACGGTGGGCGCAATGCCCAGAAGGTCGAAGTGCTCTTGGTTGCGAGGATCATTCACGCGGGCCACCACGTTGGCCACCCCGAAATAGTCACGGGAGAGCTGCCCGATGATGATGTTGTCCTCGTCGTCACCGGTGACCGCGATGCAGACATCGGCCCGCGCGGTCCCGGCTGCCTCCAACACAAACAGCTCGGTGCCGTCGCCGCAGCGGGCCATGTGTTCGAACTCGGCCTCGAGGGTGGCGAACCGAGTGGGGCGGTGCTCGATGATGCTCACCTCATGGCCCATGCGCAGCAGCGCACGCGCCACGTTGGCGCCGGCCTTTCCACCGCCAACGATGACCGCGTACATCAGGCGTCCTCGGCCGACTCGGCGACGAAGGCCCGGAGGGCGCTCTCCATCATCTCGATCGCTGTGCGGGTTGGGCAGATCGTCGTGAGCCCCTGCTCGGCGTAGAACTTGGCGCGCGACGGGTCGAGTACACGTGCGATCACGAATGGCACCTGATAGCGGTCACGGGCCACCTGCGCGATAACGATGTTGGTGTTGTCGCCATTCGTGGCGGCCACGAATGCGTCGGCCCGCTCGATCTCTGCCCGCTCAAGCACGGTGGTCTCGAGCGCGGGGCCTTGAATGAAGTGCCCGGGGAAGTCGTCACCCAGCCGCCCGAGCGCCTCGGCGTTCTGGTCGATGACGTTGACGTCATGTCCATCGTCGATGAGGCTCTGCGCGATTGACGCGCCAACTCTTCCGCAGCCAACGACTACTACGAACACCAGCGCTCCTCCCGGACGACCGCGGTGACGTTAGCCGAGGCGGACCCGCTTTACCTGTGGCCCTTGAACCACAGCACCAACCGCCCACCCCCAGCGATGATGAACGCCACCCCCACGAGCCACGAGATAATGCCCGCCCCGGTCGCTGCTGCGCGCACAATCTGCGCAAGGCCGATGGCGAGCACGGCCCCCGAGAGGACCGCAGCAGCGCTGAATCGGGATCCCATGATCGGGAGCGACAGAGTGGGGGCCCGGTTTCCCGGACCCCCACAGCGCCGTTCCTAGACCAGGAAAGGGATGAGCAGGAGCGCCACGATGTTGGCGATCTTGATCATCGGGTTGATGGCCGGACCGGCGGTGTCCTTGTAGGGGTCACCGACCGTGTCACCGGTCACCGCCGCCAGGTGGGCGTTGGAACCCTTCCCACCGAACTCACCATCCTCGATGAGCTTTTTGGCGTTGTCCCACGCCCCACCGCCCGAGGTCATCGAGATGGCAACGAATATGCCAGTCACGATGGCGCCGAGAAGAAGACCTCCGAGCATGATGCGCCCGTGCTCAACGCCGAAGATGAAGGCGATGATGACGGGAACGATGATCGGAATGAGACCCGGGATCAGCATCTGCCTTTGCGCAGATGCCGTCACGATCTTGACGCAACCGGCGTAGTCGGGCTTCTCAGTCCCGTCCATGATCCCCGGCTTCTCGCGGAACTGCCTGCGCACTTCCTCGACTACCTGCGCGCCCGCCTTGCCCACAGCCTCCATGGAGAATGCGGCGAAGATGAACGGCATGAGGCCACCGATGAGCAGACCGACCACCACGAATGGATCCTGAAGGTCGAAGCTCAGGCTGATCGTTGCGTCGCCTGCGCGACCCAGTGCGGCTTTGAGCTCCTCGACGTACGAGACGAAGAGGATGACTGCAGCAAGACCGGCCGAACCAATGGCGTAGCCCTTGGTGACAGCCTTGGTGGTGTTACCCACCGCGTCAAGCGGGTCGGTGACTGCGCGGACCGAATCCGGCATGCCTGCCATCTCGGCGATGCCACCCGCGTTGTCGGTGATCGGGCCATACGCATCGAGCGCGACCACGATTCCGGCAAGTGAGAGCATTGCCATGACTGCGACACCGATGCCGTAGTACCCAGCCAGTTGATACGAAGACACGATGCCGCCCGCGATAACGATGACGGGGAGCGCCGTGGACTTCAGGCTGACTGCCAGACCCGCGATGATGTTGGTCGCGTGACCGGTCTCGGATGCCTTGGCGATGCTGCGCACCGGCGGCCAGATGGTGCCGGTGTAGTACTCGGTGATGGCTACCAGAAGAATGGTGACCACAAGGCCGATGAGTGCTGCCCAGTAGTAGTTGGCCCACGAGCCGGGAATGACCCCATTTGCACCGCCGGGGGTCACACCTTCCATAAGCCACTTCGTGAGTGGGATGAAGATAAGTGCCGACAGAACAGCAGCAACACCGAGGCCTGTGTAGAGCGCAGCGGTGATGGAGTTGTGCTTGCCAAGGCGCACAAACCAGGTGCCCACAATCGAAGTGAGAATCGATGCCGCGCCCAGAATGAGCGGGAACATGATCGCGTTCATGGCGCTGCCTGCAAAGAACAGCGAACCAAGAAGCATCACTGCGACAGTGGTGACGGCGTAGGTCTCAAAGAGATCCGCTGCCATACCGGCGCAGTCACCCACGTTGTCACCGACGTTGTCGGCGATAACGGCGGGGTTGCGGGGGTCATCCTCAGGGATGCCCGCCTCAACCTTGCCCACGAGGTCGGCGCCGACATCAGCGCCCTTGGTGAAGATACCGCCGCCCAGACGGGCGAACACGCTGATGAGCGAACCACCAAACGCGAGACCCACCAACGGGCCCACGGCGTCCTTGTCAGCACCCAGGATGAGGAAGTAGGTCGATACGGACAGAAGCCCGAGACCTACCACCAGCATGCCGGTGACGGTGCCACCCTTGAATGAAACGCTCAGGGCGGGCTTAAGACCGCCGCGGGCTGCCTCGGCGGTGCGCACGTTGGTGCGCACCGAGACATTCATTCCGATGAAGCCGGCTGCGGCAGATGCCACGGCACCGATAAGGAACCCGATTGCGGCCTTCCAGCCAAGCAGCGACGAATCAACCGTGCTGCCGAGGAAGCCGATCAGGAGAAACAGGACCAAGGCAACAACGCCGATGATCGCGTATTGACGATTGAGGTACGCCTTCGCGCCCTCTTGGATTGCTGCGGCGATCTCGCGCATCTTCTCGTTGCCCGCGGGCTGACGAAGAATGTATGCGGCAAGACCGAGGCCGTATGCGATGGCGAGAAGCCCACATACGAGCGCAACCCATGCACTGTTGTCCGACAGGAAGCCGGCCAAGAACGCCCTCCAGGTCTGGGGATA
>CAMCOB010000036.1 GCA_945876305.1 Bifidobacterium breve | reverse complement strand
TGTGATTGAGGGCACGCTCGAGAGTGCTCTGGATAGCGGCGCAATCGCTTCGGAGGGTTGGGACTTCGTGCGCATGTACCAAGTGCTGGAGCACGTGCCTGACCCGGTAGCGACACTCAGGCGCATCCACGGGATCCTCGCGCCTGGCGGTCGATTGGTGATCGGCGTGCCCAACTTTGATTCGTTGGCGCGCAAGACGATGGGATCGTCGTGGGATGGCCTGGAACTACCACGGCATCTCACCCACTTCACGCCGTCTGCGCTGCGCATGGTTTTGCAGCGCGCCGGCTTCCGCGTTGACCGCGTGGGCACGGTGGCCCTGTTCGGCATCCTGCCCGGAACGGTTGATGCCCGCACGGCTGGCGGGGAGCGCCAGCGCGGCTGGAGCAGCTCACTGCCCGTGCGTGCGGCCTTCTACCCGGTTGAACTTGGCTATGCCGCCTTGGGTAAAGGCGACGGCATCATGGCGTCCGCGTCGCCCGTCGCTTGACCTCGGTGGCGGCGAGCATCAGTTCACCCATCACCCAGACGGTGAAGGCCAGCAGCAGACCGCCCAGTCCGCGGCGGTGCTTCCTGATGAACGGCGCCATAGTGCGGAAGTAGGCGGCATTGGCCGCCGGCGGGCGCTGGCCGGCCACGTTCGACCCGGCACCAACGTGCACGACATTGACTGTGGGCCAGTAATGCACCCGGTAGCCGGCCTCCACAAATCTCAGCGACAGGTCGATGTCCTCGGCGTACATAAAGAACTGCTCGTCGAAGCCACCCACCCGGCGCATCACATCTGCCGGCATCAGCATGAATGCGCCCGACACCGCCTCGACGTCGGCCGCCTCGGTCTCGGGGAGATGTCCCATGGTGTACCGCTGCGAACGGGGTCCAGTGAACACCCGGTCGAGGGTGGTGAAGTAACAGAACGACGACCACAGGGTGGGAAACCCGCGGTGGCACCGGCGGTCGAGGCGGCCCTCCAAGTCAACGAGGCGTGGGGTGAGCAGGCCAACCGACCGGTCACGCCACAGTTCGTCAAGGCACGCGCGCAGTGCGCCGGGCGGTACGACGGTGTCGGGGTTCAGTATGAGCACCGCCCTCCCGCGGGCCCGGTCCATTGCCAGGTTATTGGCGCGGGCGAACCCCAAGTTCTGGTCGAGCGCGGTGGTGGTCACCCAGGCGTGACGGCGTGACACCTCCGCGGTGTCGTCACCCGACGCGTTGTCCACCACCTCGACCTCCATGTCCACGGAGGCGCGGTTGGCATCGAGGCTGATGAGGCATTCATCGAGCAGGGCCCCACAGCGGTACGAGACGATGACGACCGAGAGCTCGGGCTGGCTCATGCGCTCCAGGTGAACGGCAGCTGGTCGGCGATGTCTGCCAGGAGCGGCGCAGTCGCGTCGCGGTCGCTCACCGAATGTGGCGCGGCGGGCCACTCCACGCCCACGTCCGGGTCGTCAAACCTGATGCCGCTGTCGCCGGCGGGGTCGTAGTAGTCGGAGCAGCGGTACACCACGTCAGCAACGTCGGAGAGCACCACGAATCCGTGTGCGAAACCGACCGGGATGTACATCTGAACACCGCGCTCGTCATCCAGCTGCCATGCCTCCCAATTGCCGTACGTGGGCGAACCTCGGCGCAGGTCAACCGCGACGTCAATGATGGCACCGCGTGCACAGCGCACCAGCTTGGCTTGGGGGTGATCGCCAACCTGAAAGTGCAGGCCGCGAAGGACGCCCCTGGCGGACCGGCTCTGATTGTCCTGTACGAAGTCGTGGGTGATCCCCAGCTCAGCCAACACGTTCCGCCGGTAGGTCTCCTGGAACCACCCACGGCTGTCGCCGTGGGTGGTGGGTTCGAGCACGATGAGGCCTGGAATGATGGTTGGAAGGCTCTTCACTCCGCTCCTTGTCCGCGGTTGGTGATGCGTCGCAGCACCGTCGCGAATTGTGCTCCGGCCCCTCGCAGCATGCTTTCGTCAGTGTTGAAGTAGATCATCTCGTGCACCACGAGGCCGATGCCCGCGACCGTGGCATCAACCGCGATAATGGCTTGGTCGGAAGTCGAGAACATCGTCAGCAGAACGATTTGCAGCACCGCCAGCCCGCCCACTGCCCATACGAATCGATGGTCGCTGCGCGCCACATGATGGTTCACGAGGATGAGCAGGGCACCGAGCAGCGTTGTGGCGCCAAAGAATGGGACGAGCAGGCTTGATGCCGAGGCGTACTCAGACCCGAAGGCAATATTCATGATCGGCTCGGCGAGGGGCACGGCGAGCAGCATCGCGAGCGCACCCGTCAGCGCCATTACCAGGATGCCCGCCGCCAGCAGCGACCCCGTGCGCTGCTGGCGAGACTCGCGTTCTGCGACGCGCGGCAGCAGCACCATCACAAGGGCCTGCGGCACCACCAGCAGTGCCTTGGCCACCACGCTTGCTGCGCCGAACAGCCCCGCCTGCTCGCCACCGAACGACAACTTCGCTGCGATCACGTCAACGTTGGTGAGCACGGCGATTCCCGTGAGTCCCACCATCACGGCTGGGAGTGCGCTCACGAAGTTGCGCCACGTCGCAGCGCTCGGGCGCTTGGCGATGCGCAGATCACTACGGGTGAGCCACACGGCCCACGCTGCGCCCAGTGCGATGGCCGTGCCCCCGGCAAGCATTGCGCCGTCGACGTCACTGAGGAATGGGATGATCAGAAAGACGGCAAGCAGTGGTGCCCGCAGGAGGCCGCTTGATGCGTAGCTCCAGGCGAGCCCCGCGTAACGGCGCTCGCCCTGAAGTGCACCGCACGCAATGAGCAACGGGACAAGCGCCACGATTGAGGCGTAGGTGATGATGAGCGGTGCAACGGGAATCCCGCCGCGCACCTCGTTGAGGATGACCGTGACGATCGTGGCGAGCAAGCCCACGCCTGCGGCGATTGCCGTGCTGAGGATGAGCCCGCGCCGGTAGGCGGCGAGTGCGTCGATGCGCCCGGCACCCTCGCTGCCAGCAACCACCCGGGCGATGGACCATTGCGGCGCGATAACGAGCATTCCCACAACAACAAGCACACTTTGGAGCGCCGCGACGAGTCCGTAGGCCTCAGGGCCGAGGGCGCGCCCGGCGACCAGGTAGAACGCGAAGGCTCCGAGGCTGAATCCGGCGATGGACGCACCGACGATCAGCGAGTTGCGGATGTCGTTGTCGCGGTGTGAGGTCTGAGCGCTCGGCACTGCAGCATGGTACGGGGCGTCGCGGTGGTCCACTACGCTGGCCCGAATTCGACGAAGGTGACGAATGCCGCTCATCTCGCTGGTTGTCCCGGCGTATAACGAGGAAGAGGTTCTCGAGGCCTTTCATCGTGAGGTCTCCGAGGAGATCGACCGGCTGCCCGACGACTTCGAGTTCGTGTTCGTCGATGATGGGTCGCGCGACCAGACCGCATCCGTCATGCGCCAACTGGCAGCGCGCGACTCACGAGTGCGTGCGGTGATCCTCTCCCGCAATTTCGGCCATGAGGCGGCGATTGAGGCGGGGCTACGCGCGGCCCGCGGCGATGCGGTCATCGTGATGGATGCCGACCTGCAGGATGGCCCCGAGATCATCCCCCGGCTCATCGGGGCGTGGCGGGATGGCGCGGATGTGGTCTATGCCGTGCGCAAGGGGCGCAAGGAGGGGCGCCTTCTGCGCGCCGCGTTCAGTGGCTTCTACGGCTTGGCGTCACGGGTAATGAGCATCGACCTGCCGCGCGATGCCGGCCCATTTTCGTTGATGGATCGCCAGGTGGTTGACGTGATCAACGATCTGCCCGAGAAGGGCCGGTACTTCCCGGGGCTTCGCGCCTTTGCCGGATTCCGTCAGGTACCCGTGGAGGCCGAGCGTCGTGAGCGTGCGGCTGGGGAGACCAAGTACTCACTGGTCAAGCGCACGCTCGGCGGCACCAATGCAATCTTCTCGTTCTCCAAGCTGCCGCTGCGACTCATGACCTTCATGGGCTTTCTCATGACCGTCCTTGCGGTGGCCGGCCTCATCTGGGTGATCATCGGCGCCATCTTCGGAACGGGCACCGCGCAGGGCTGGACATCGATGATGACCGTGATGTTCTTCCTCGCGGCGTTCATCTTCACGTTTCTGGGGATCCTCGGCGAGTACGTCGGAAAGATCTACGACGAAGTCCGCGCCAGGCCCAACTACGTGGTGGCCGAGGAAATCGGCCCGGAGGATCCCTCCCGCTAGGTGTCCTACCCACAGAGGTTGTGAACGCCTGAGAAGGCGCAGACCGGTCGATCTCATCGGAGAAGGCGGACAGGCAATGCCGGATGGCGAGGCTCAGGCATCCCCCGGCTCGGGCGCAGGCGGCCGATGTATGCGCTCGTACCGTGTGAGCCACCAGGCGACGAACGGCCCCGAGAGGGTCACGGGGATGTACCAGGTCGCCTGGGAGAGGACGGAGAACGCGAGAGCATCGGCCGCGCCCACGCCCACCACGGCCATGCTCGTGACCGCAAGCCATTGGTATGTGCCGATCATCCCTGGCGACGATGGGATGGCGGAGCCCAGCGAGATGACCCCGATGACGAAGATGATCGATGCGGCATTGAGATGAATGCCGACCGCCAAGGCTACGAGCCAGCCCGCAAAGATCGCGCAGCCCCAGCCGATGAAACTGAGGCCCAGAGCGGCACCGAAGTCGCGTGGGCGCGACAGCACCGATAGCCCACGGATGACGCCGGAGAGCTGATGCCGCACCCACGACCGGTCCGTCCGTGCGAGGCCCTTCCGTGCGAGACCTCCGGCGGATCGGTTTGTGTACCACCAAGCGGCCGCCAGCGTGGCTGCGGCGGCGAGGGTGAGCACGCCAGTGACGATAACGAGGTTTACGAGCCAGTCTGGCTTCTCGACGAACGGCAGGGATATGAGCAGCAGGACAAAGATGGTCACGACGTCCATCGAACGATCCACGCCGACCGATGTGAGGGAACGGGCGACGGGAATACGGCTGATGCGCGCGAGCCAGATCCCGCGTGCCACGTCACCAGGTCGTCCGGGAATGACGTTGGTGATCGCGCCGCCAACCAACATCAGGGCCACGAATACGGGGTTGCCGGGCTTCTGGCCGGCTTCTACGAGGTGCCGCCAGCGGAAGCCCTGAAATACCATCAGCAGGTTGGCGAACGGCACCGCCAAGAGCACCAGCCAGAGATTGGCCCCCGTCACCGCCGCCCACACCTGGCTGAGGTCCACTCCCCGGATGGCGAGCCACAGGAAGAGTGCCGAAACGGGAAGGCCAACCACCAGACCCAGCACCACGGTGCGCGTACGAATCGCCCTCGTGGGTACGTCGGGTGTATCGGCGTGCGTCATATCGTCGTCGCGCGCCATCTAGTGGACGAGCGCCCCCGCGATTGCCAGGTACCGATCGGCACATCGGCTCCAACTGAACCGCTCCCGGGCCCGCTCTGCAGCCTTCGCCCCCAGTGCCTCGCGCCTCGCGGGGTCGTCGAGCAACTCACCCATGGCCACGGCAAGCGCCTCGGCCCCCCCGGCGAGCGCGAATGTCGCCGCGGTATCTCCCACCACTTCGATGTTGGGTGCGTGGTCGCTCACGATCAGCGGTGCCCCGGCAGCCATGGCCTCGATTATCACCGGGTGCGTGCCGCCCACCTCGGTGGGCGCGCACATCAGACCGCAGCGGTGCACCAGTTCGGCGTAGCCATCACCAAACACGTAGCCCGGGAAGATGACCGCCGGCGATGCGTCGGCCTTCAGTTCGGCGATGTACGCGTCTGCATACGGGGCATCGCCCACGATCACCAGCGGCCAGTCGGGGGCCACCAGGCGGTGGGCCTCAATGAGCAGGTGCGCGTTGTTCTCGGGCACCAGACGGCCGACAAAGAGGATGAAGCGGCCGGGTTGCACGCCCAGGCGCTCGCACTCGGCCGTGCCACCGGGATCGGGCAGGTCGGCGCCGTAGGGGATGCTGAGGATGCGCCTGCCAAACCGCTGCTCGTACAGATCGGCCACGCTCTCTGAGTCGGTCACCGCGATGGTCGCGGCTGCCGCCGACATGTGCTCGGCCTGGCGGATCATCTTGCGCGCGGCCTTGGGCCACTTGGCGCGCTCCGAATCCATGCCGTCAATCTGCAGGATGCTCGGTATGCCTGCCATACGGGCAAATGGCACCACGGGGGCGTTGCCAGCGATGAAGTAAATGGCCACGTCAGGCCGGTCCTTGGTGACCATGTGCCCGGTGCTGAGGGCGGTATGCACGATGGTGTCGAGGTACTTGTTCTTCACCGTCGGCAAGTGCACCAGTCGTGCGCCCGCGTGTGCATCCCGCTTCTCGGTCATGTGGGGACGGCAGTACACCACCACCTCGTGACCGCGCTCGGTGAACTGCTCGGCAAGGTGCTGCACGGCGGTCTCAAAGCCTGAGTAGGCCGCGGGGATACCCCGGGTGCCGATGAGCGCGATCTTCATGCGTGCAGGATAGGCTCCGATCGCATGCTGACAAGTGATCGCGAATTGGACCCATGGAGCGACCGCCTGCTGGGGCTGTTGGTTCTGGGGTTGGTCCTCGCGGTCCCCCTCATGTGGGTGAGCGCATACTTCGGCGTGCGACCGGATGAGTCGCTCAGCTTCTGGGCAAACGACGGCTGGTGTGACGTCGTCACTCAGGGAGTGGGAGTGCACTGCTTCGGCGACTACCGCGTGCCTGTCGCGGCGGCGCTCAGCGATGCGCCGTGGTCCGGTGCTGATGCACCCATTCCGTATCCGGCGATTGGCATGGTGCCGTATGCCATTGCCGGGCTGCTCCAGAAGACGTCGCTGGGGAGTGACGGTGCGCTGGCCATGTACCTCATTGCCATGTGCCTGATGATGATCACGCCAGCCGTATATGTCGCCCGCCGGTTCCGTTCGTGGAGTGGCCGGACGGTCACCATTCTGGTGCTGGGCGCCGCTGCCACGCCGCTGCTCATCATCTTCGACCGGGGCGGTGATGTGGGCTTTGTGGTGCCGCTTCTTCTGGCGTTTGCCCTCTTTGTAGATCGCGAGCCGCTTTGGGTGGCGCCCGCAGCGATTATTGCGGCCGCTGCAATCAGACCCCAGTATGTGCTCCTTGCCATCGCCTTCGTTGCTGTGCGCCGGTGGCGGTCGCTGCTCGTATCGGCTGGTGGTGCAGTCGCCGTGACGTTGCTCGGATTCCTCCTCTGGCCCGGTTCACGTCTTGCCAACCTGCGTCAGTGGATTGAGGCTGTGGTGCAACCTCACCCCGAGATCGGCGACCCGGTCGGCGGCCCCGGCCCTCCTCCCGGCGCGAATCTGTCCCTCACCCGCGTGGTGGCCCGTGTGTCTGACTGGCTCGGGGGCGGAGAAGACACACTGGGGTGGTTGCGGGATCATTCGCTCCTTCCGGGCCTGCTTCTGACCATTCTGGTTGTGGCTGTCTTTCTCTGGCGAGGCCGTTCAGTACCCCGTGCGGTAGTGGTGGTAACGGTGATGGCCCTGCCCGCCCTGGTTCCTGCGCTCAGCTTCGGCTACTACCTTGCCTTCGTCCCCCCGCTTGCGGCCGTGATCATCGCCCAGCCGGCGGTGCCATGGCTCGGACGACCGGAGCCCGAGGGCCGCGGTCTCTTCGCGAATGCGTTTGGGACGCGCATGCGCTGGCAGATATGGGCGGGGTTCGTTCTGGTGGCGATCGTCGCCTCGATGGCACCACTCGCCTGGCCGGTGGGGGACGGCGGCTTCGCCGTGGTGCTCAGTTACACCGGCATGCTGTGGTCCATCGTTGTCATCTGGGCTGCGGTGAATGCCGCGTTACCAGCCCGCACCGGCGTCACCGAGTCAGCACCGGCCTGAGCGCATCCCACCCGGCCCTGCCCATGGCATCCGGTGTGAACGTGCCGGCCTGCACCGGCCCCGCCGCACGCAGGCGATCGGCCACCGTGGGGTCGAGCGCCTCGCGGATGGCATCGGCCAGCGCGCTGGAAGTGGGGTCGGCAACAATGGCGCCCTCGCCGGCCACCTCGGGCATTGCCCCGCGGCTGCTTGCCACGGTGGGGGCTCCGCAGGCCATGGCCTCCAGAATGGGCAGGCCAAATCCCTCGTAGAGCGATGGCACCGCCACCACGGTGGCCGCCCGGTACAGGTCGGCAAGCTCATGGTCGCTCACGCGGCCGAGCCAGCGGGCATTGGCCCCGGCAACGATCTGCTCGCCGCCGAGGGCGGGGCGGCCCACCAGTGCCAGTTCCAGTGCCGGGTCGCCCAGTTGCTTTAAGGCCTGGGCGAGCGCGCCGATGTTCTTGCGCGGGTGGATGTCACCCACCGCCAGCACGTACCGGCTGAGCCCCCAGCGCTCATGCACGCGGGTGGCTGCGGTGCCCGAAGGGTCGGGGGTGAATGCCGGGGCAGGGTAGGTGCGCACCACGCGGATCCGCGCCGGGTCGATGTCGAGGGCATCGGCGATCTGCGCGCCTTCTGTGTTCGACACAGCGATGACGATCTTCGCCCGTCGCACGGCTGCCGGCACCAACTTGCCGAGCACCAGGTTGTCGCGCCTGCTGAACCACTCGGGGTTGGTGATGAACGCCGCATCGTGCACCACCACCGCACTCGGGGTACGGCCCCGGAACGGCACCACGTAGTTGAACACCCCCACGTCGGCACGGGCGCGCTCCATCGCGCGCGGCGCGCCCCACGTGAGCCTTCGCATGTTGGCCTCACCCACCTGCAGCAGCGGTACGCCCGGGTCGATGCGCTGCTCGGCCGCCGCGTGCGCCACCATGGCGCACACCTCGTCGCCGGCATCAGCCGTGGTGGTGAGTGCGTGGATGAGGTTCTCAATCCACCGCGCGTTGCCGGCGTCGCCCGCGCTTGGCTGGGCCACGGCGTGGGCATCAACGGCCACCCTCATCGGTGCAGGCCCAGCGCCTCGCGCCATGCGTCAGTCGTACCCCGGGCGGTGGCGGCCCAGCTCAGCTCTCCCGCACGCTCACGCGACTCCCGGCCGCGCTCCAGTAGTGCCTGGCGGTCGGCGAGTGCCTCGGCCAGCTGCTGGGCCATGCCCTCCACGGAGTCGTCGCGCACCAGGATGGCAGTGGCGCCGCCCACCTCTGCCTGGCTCGAGTTGTCGGCCACCATCACCGGGCAGCCCCGGGCCATGGCCTCGGCGATCGGCAGGCCAAAGCCCTCGTAGGCCGACAGGCTCACGAACAGGGTGGCGCGGCGGTACAACTCGGACAGGTCCTCGTCGGACACGAATCCCAGTAGGTCGCATCCCGGCCCCTGCAGGCGAAGGGCTTCCTCGTGCTGGCTGCCGCCCGCCCCCGCGATGACCAGCCGGCACAGCGGCGGATAGCCCGGGGCGCTCGCGAA
This sequence comes from Bifidobacterium breve, assembly GCA_945876305.1. Taxonomy (GTDB): domain Bacteria; phylum Actinomycetota; class Thermoleophilia; order Miltoncostaeales; family Miltoncostaeaceae; genus SYFI01. Next base: position 2,010 of record CAMCOB010000036.1, on the reverse strand, counting down.
GTACTGCTCGTGAGCCCTCATCAGGTCGAGCATGCGCTTGCGGGGCTCAAACTCGCCTACGGCCAGGATGAACGGCTCGCGCTCGCGCTCGGATTGATGATCGGGGTCGGTGCCCAGGTTCACCACGCGGATACGGCTTCGGGGCACGCGGTAGATCTGCTCCACGTCGCGTGCGCCGGCCTCGGTGGTGGTCATCACCAGACGCGCGCGCTTTGCCGTGCGCCTTCCCACAAATGATGCCCAGCGGCGAAACCCCGCCGGGTACTGCTGGGGCATGCGCTCAAACGCCAGGTCCTGGATCATCACCGTCGTCGGCGTGCTGCCCCGCAGCGGGCCCCAGTTCATGGGTGCGTGGATGAGCGCGGCATCCTTGCGTCGCGCCACCGCGGGCAGCCCCACCGTGAGCCACAGCATGTCGATGATGAGATTTCCCACCGAGGTGAGGGCGTTCTTGCGTGGCAGCCCGGGGGGCCCGTTAACAAACACCACCTCCATGTCATCGGGCGGGTCGACCAGGAGTGCGGTGCGGGTCTCGCTGATGACACGCGCAATGCCCGTGCGCCGACGCCGGGCAAGCCGGGCATCTACCAGCACCACTGGCTTCGGGCTCATGAGCTCAGCACTTCGTTGTAGGCGGCCACGATCTCGGTGGCGGTGCGATCCCACGAGAATGTCTGTGCCCGCGAGGGGCCACCGATAGCCGCCGAGCGGCGTAGCGCGGGCTCCTGCCACGCCTCGGCCATGGCGTCGGCCCACCCTTCGGGGTCGAACGGGCTCTCATAGCGCGCGGCGTCGCCACCTACCTCGCGAAGGGCGGGGGTATCGCTGGCGATCACCGGCACACCGGCGGTCATGGCCTCGAGCACCGGCAGGCCAAACCCCTCCTTCAAGCTCGGTACCACCACGGCCTGGGCGCTCTCGCGTAGTGCCGCCAGCTCGTTGGCCGACACCAGGCCCAGTAGGTCCACGCGGTGCAGCACTCCGGCGCGGTGTGCGAACTCGCGCACGATGCGCAGCCGGTGCCCACCCCATGGCCCGGTCATCACAAGGCGAAGCGGCTCAGGCAGCAGGGCCAGCGCGCTGATGACCGGCCACGGATTCTTGTGCGGCTCAAGCCCCCCGCTCATAAGGACGTACGGCGCGTCCGGCACCTCACCCATGGGGGTTACAAGTGGTGGGCAGGCCAAGGGAACAACGCGCACCCGGGCCGGGTCGGCCCCGGCCAGACGCACCGCATCGTCGGCGGTCTCCTGCGAGATGCACAGCAGCAGCTCAGCGTCGGGCAGCCGCGCCATCCACCGCCGGTAGGCAGCGGTTTCGGCCGCGTGGCTTGCTCCGCGCAGAAAGAGCGCGGGGTACGCAGCGGGGATGAGGTCGTACAGGGTCACGACGCTGCGCACACCCGACGGCATGAGGTCGGGCTGTGTGGAGTGAAAAAGCCGCGGGCCGATCTTGCGGATCTTGCGGGCAATGGTGGCGGCCGGGCGGGGGTCGGGCACGCGTCGCACGCGCCAGTCGGGCCACCTCACGCTGATGCGCTCGGGCACGAGGGGGGCATGCTCGCCGTCGCCACTCACAAGAAACGCCGGGCGGTCGGCCGGCGGCTGCCCGGCGAGCCCCTCGGCCATTCCCCGCACGGCCGCGCCAATTCCACGCGCGGCATGGTCGCGCCCAAGCGGGGTGGCATCGAAGAGAACGGCAGATTCCATCCGCCGCAGGCTACCGGCCGCTGGCCCGAGGAATACGCATCGCGAAATGTTGCGATTGCGTATGAAGGGCGTGAGCGGGCGTTGCTTCCCCTCCATAGGCGGCGGAGAATGGAGGCATGAGCATTCGCGTGCCAACGTTGGTTGGCCTCTGTCTGATGTCGCTGGTGTCTGGTGCGGTCGCCGCGCCGTTGCGTGTGCAGGTGGGTCAGCCGACATGCCGGGCAAATGCCGCCGCCATATCTGTGACTGTCTCGGGAGTGCCCGTCGGCGCCAGACGGGTTCGGGTCACGGTACGCCAGCA
>CAMCOB010000035.1 GCA_945876305.1 Bifidobacterium breve | reverse complement strand
TCCATCAGCGTGGCGTTGTTGTTGTACGGCAGGCCATGCTGCGCGCACATGTCCTCAACGATCGGCGAGATGCGCCGGTAGTGCACATGCGACACGGTGGGAAACAAGTGATGTTCCACCTGGAAGTTCAGGCCGCCGAGATACCACGCAAGCAGCCGGCTCTTCTGGGCAAAGTCAACGGTGGTCTCCACCTGATGCTCGGCCCAGTCGCGTGGGCCGTCCTGCTCCACCACATTGGTGAGCTTCTCAAGTGACGTGAACTCGGCCTCCTCCACGCAGTGCGCCAACTGGAACACCACAGCGAGAATGATGCCGAGGATCCACAGGGCGCCGAGGCCCGCAAGCAGAACCACCCAGACGGGGTGGAACATGATCGGCACCACAAGCGCGAGGCAGACGAAGATCACCTTGCCGGCGACGAGCGTGAACAGGTCGCGCCCGCGCGGACGGGCGATTGGAACATGGGCCCTGTGGGCGAGATACAGCGTGAGCGCGTCGCCCGTGATGATCTGCTTCGGCGCGTAGAAGCCATAGAGGCAGAACATGTAGATGTGCTGGTACTTGTGCCACGGACGCCACTTCTGGTCGGGTGCGAACCTGGCCAGCGGCAGCTGGTCGATATCGCCATCCTTGTCCACAACGTTGGTGTACGTGTGGTGGGCGTGGTTGTGCTTCTCGCGCCACAGGTATGACGAGCCGCCCAGCATGGAATCCATCGAGAACCCGAGAAACCGCCAGCGCCTGCCGATGGCACCGTGGTTGGCGTCGTGCTGGATGCTGAAAGCGATGCCGCCCATGGCGAAGGCGAGCGAGACGCAGCCCACGATCATTGTCATCCAGTTCGGCGAGAAGAACACCAGGTACGCATAGGACGCAACGCACCAGAGGAACATGAATGCGGCCTTCGAGAAAAAACGGATCCGCCCGTTGCGACGCACGCGGGAATCGAGTGACTCATTCACCGCGGTACGCAACTCGCGGTGAAATGAACTGCCGCCCTTCAGCAGGCGAGGTGCACTTACGCCAGTGTCAGGACGGTCCCCAGTGATAGTTGCCAACGACGCTCCTCCGGGCAGCGAGCGGGTATCGCTCACGCACTTGCGAGACTTTATCCGATAGGACCGGACTCACCACGCTGGGCGGTCCCCCGCGTACGGGCCATTCGTCACTAGCAAGTACATCGCCACGACGGTCATTCCTGCGTTCGATGGAGGATACCGGGATCGAACCGGTGACCTCCTGCTTGCAAAGCAGGCGCTCTCCCAGCTGAGCTAATCCCCCGCGGTTCGGGAAGGTAGCACCGCTGCAGCCGTCCACGGGTAGGGTTTCGCCGAATCGTTCCACCCCGGAGGCATCATGTCCGACGAGGCCCTCGCCCGTATTGACCAGTTGCTGCAGGTGCAACAGCAACACCATCTCGATCTGGCGGCCCTCCTCGAGGACTACCGGCAAATGGTGTTCGAGGCCGATACCCAAGGAGACGAAGCCGTGTTCAAGACGGCATCGATGATGCCGGGTGGGAAGTACCACGTGCTCACCACGCATTTGCGGGAGACGTGGCTTGTGCTGCAGGCCGACCTCGTGCGGCTATTCCCCGACTTGGCGCCACCTCCAAAGCCCACGTCAACCGACTAATCCGGGAGCGCGGCCCGCAGCGCCGAGTGCACGTCGGAGTGCACCCACACATAGCCACGGGCCTCGGCGGCAGCAGGCACCGCACGCTGGCTATCAAGCACCAATGCCGCCATCTCCCCCATGGCCGCGCGCAGCACGAACCCCGGTGTCGGAACCTTGGCCGGGCGTCCAACCGCGGTGCCAAGTGCCGCTGCCACCTCGCGCTGACGCATAGGGCCGGGCGCGGTGACATTGATCGGTCCGTGCCACGAGGCGTTGTCGATGGCCGCGAGAATCATGCCCACGACGTCGGCGATCGCCACCCAGGGCACCCACTGCCGGCCTCCCCCGATGGCGCCCGCACCGCCGATGCGCGCAATCTTGGCCAGCCGGGGGATGACGCCGCCATCGGGTGCGAACACCATGCCGGTGCGGGAGATGACGACGCGCACCCCGCCTGCTTCTGCCCGGTGCGCAGCGGCCTCCCATTCACGCGCAACACCCGACAGGAAGTCGGTACCAGATCCGGATGTCTCGTCCAGTACTTCGTCTGCGCGATTGCCGTAGTACCCGCTGGCGCTGCCGCTCACAAGCACGCTGGGGCCCGCGCCCGCCGCCAGGGCATCGGCGATGCGGGTGGTGGTGACAACCCGGCTGTCGCGAATGATGCGCTTGCGCGCGTCGGTCCAGCGGCCCTCAGCCACCGAGGCACCGGCAAGGTTCACCACGGCGTCAACGCCATCGATGGCGGCAGCCGGGAACGCCTCCGTCGTCGGATCCCAGCGCACGGTGCGAACCCCGTGCACCATGCCCCCAGCGCGCGATACCGGCACGACCACATCGCCCCGCGCGAGCAGGGCTGCACTCACGTGCCCACCAACGAGGCCACTCGCTCCTGTCACTGCAATCCGCATACCACTGATGATGCCTGTCTCAGCGAGGAATGGACTGCACAACCCCCACTTCGCGGGTACCCTCCCCCCCTGAACCCCGATCAGGAGGCCGGAATGGCGTTGGACATGGTTGTACAAGGAGTCGCGGTGAAGCGGCGCGGGCCGTTGGTCACCTGGCTATTGATCCTCGTGACCTTTGGTATCTACGGGCTGTTCCACTGGTACTACATGAACCGTGAAGTCCGTGATTTCTCCGCCGCGGCCGGGGCACCGATCGGTAACTCACCGGGCAAAAGTGTGCTCGCCATCTTCCCGGGGTTTATCCTCATCGTGCCCGTTATCTGGACCTGGGTGACTACCGCGACGCGGGTACGCGAGGTGCGTCGCATCGTGCTGGCCGGGGCGCCAGGCGAGGAGCCGTCAGTGGGTCTGTCTGTGCTGTTCAGCTTCCTCTACAGCCTTCAGCACCCCTACCTGCAGGCATCGCTCAATTCCACCTGGGACATGGCAGGCGCAACCTCCGCGGTTGCTGCAGCTGCGCCACCGCCGCCCGCCGGCTGAGAACCGACCGGATCACACGGAGGTGCGCCCTCCCCCGGGCCTCCTCCGTGTGATCAATGGAACCCCCGATCCGAAGAGCGGGGGAAGAGCACCATCAGCGGTGCCGATGAATGCCGCTACACCGTCTCGCGCTGCGGTGGCTCACCGTGGCCGTACTCGCGGGCGGCGGCAGGGTGTGCCGCAAGCACCGTCTCAATCGCCGCGTCCTCATCGGCGCTGAGGGGGCGGGCGGCAAGTGCGGCGATGCCCCGGGCCTGCGCGGCGTCGTGGGCACCGATGATTGCGGCGGTGACCGCTGGCAGGCGCAGCGCCCACGCAACGGCGAGTTCGCCGACGCCACCGGATCGGCCGGCCTCGTTGGCGATGGCCTGAAGCTCGCGTACGACCTGAATGCGATCGGCGAACGACTCATCAGCGAACAGCTCGCTGACCGCACGCCAGTCATTCTCGGGGAAGGTGGTGTGCTCGTCCATACGGCCGGTGAGGAGGCCGTGGGCCAGCGGTCCGTACGCCAGCACACCCACACCATTGTCGGCGCACCACGGGATCTCGGCCTGCTCGACCTTGCGACGCATCACGTGGTAGCCCACCTGGAGTGAGACAAACGGCTCCACGGCATGCGCAGCCACAACGTCGTCGTGGTGGTAGTTGGACACGCCGATCCAGCGGATCTTTCCCTCGTCGCGCAGACGCTGAAGCTCACCCATGGTGTCGGCGGCATCCACCCCATTTACCGGCCAGTGCACCTGATACAGGTCAACGTGATCCATCTGCAGCGCCGTGAGGCTGCGCTCGAGTGCCATGCGCATGTACGCACCCGTGGCCTCACGCCAGATATTCAGGCCATCGGCACCCATCTCCCACGCAACGCCGCCCTTGGTGGCCACGATGACGTCGTCGCGACGCTCTCGCACGACCTTGCCCACAACCACCTCGGCGCGCCCCTGACCGTAGATGTCGGCCGTGTCGATCCAGTTGATGCCGGTGTCGAGCGCCGCGTGACAGGCCGCCTCGCTATCAGCATCGTCGGCGCCGCCCCAGCGCCCGCCAAACTGCCAGGTGCCGAGCCCCACCACAGTGAGTTCGAGGTCAGATGCGCCGAGTCGTCGGGTCTCGATGCTCATCCCTTCGTGACGGGCGTGAGTGCCACCAGCAGGCCACCATCATCGTCATATGCCGGGAAGAGGTCGACCACCGCATCGCGGTCCTCGACCATGCCACGGGGTCGGAACGTGCAGGGCTCACCCTGTACGCGTACGCCCCACTCCATCACCTTGGCCACGGGGTCATTGGGGGCACTCGGGAAGCGCAGGTGCAGCGCCTCCACCACGTTCTGCCCGATCATGCCGCCCTCGGGCCAGCCGGTGACGGGCATGGCCGCGTGCCCCGCCGCAAGTACCCGAAGAAGATGATCGCAGCACACCAGCGCGGTCAACGGCCCGGCGTAGTAGTCGTCCATCATCTCGAAGAGAAACCCGAAGCCGCACTTGGCACACCCACGCGGCTGGTGCCCCTCAGTGCGTTCAGACCCAGCCTCCCGGTGGGCACAGTGAGGGCAGAGGAAGATAGCCACAGGGAAAGATTACCCGCCGAGCGGGTCCACCCACGGCGGGCGATCCGCACTGCCCGGTACGCGCCATGTCCAGGTGGCGTCGTCGAATGTGCCACCCGCCATCTTCTCGATCTGTCCGATAAAGGTGACGAGGTCCATTGGCTCCACCAGCGACGACGGCGTCATCACATCGGCGGCAAACGAGAGCACTCTGCCGCGCCCCACGTCGCGCAGCACGGCGGCGGGGCGACCGTCCAGGTGGGTGGCCACCACCGATGTACCGGGGGGCACGTCCTCAAATGCCCATGAGCGACGATCGTCCACGGGCACGCTGAGAAGATCGGCCGGGCTTCCCGCTGCCAGGGCATTGCGCTGTACAAGAAGCGCGGTACCCCCCGGCTCGCTGGCCAGGCGCCCGCCCATGAGCGCACTGCCCACGTCGGCCAGGTTCTCGTTGGCGGGAGTGCGGGCGAATGCCTGTGGATCCGTCACCACCAGGAACCCGCCATCGCTTACCCATGCGCGCAGTTGCTCGGCGAATGGGCGCGTGAGCACCTCGCCCCGCGGAAGCCACACGACCCGGGCCTCGGCCAGGCGGGATGGATCGGCCAGAAGACGCGTATCCGAATCAAACCGGAATCGCGCGTGGTTGAGCTCGCCCAGCAGTGAGTACGTGGTGTAGATGCCGTCGCCCGATGCCTTGTACCGCGCGTCGCCGCCACGGTCCGGCTGGCCCTGTCCCTCGCTCATCACCGAGTAGACCACCTGCGTGCCGGGGTCCACAGGTGGGTCGGGAAGCGTGGCGCCCTTCAGGCGTGACGCCAACGACAGCATGCCGTCGTACAGGGACCGGTTGGTGAAGCGCGGATTGCCAAGCGCGAACAGGCTGATATGGGTGGCGCCAGCGCGCAGTGCCTGCCCCGCCCATGCATCCAGATCGGCGGCCACCGGCATATAGCCCGAGTACCTGAACGCCTGCACGATGATGCGCGTCTCCTTGCCCGTGAGGTCGGAGAGGAATTTGGCACCGAAGCCGGGGTTGTAGCGGCCGCGGCCCGGGTCGTCCTTCTCGGCGTACGACACGTACGGGTCGCCCTCCACCACATCGGCAAACCCGCCGAGGGCCGTGTAGTCCCACGGCATGAAGCCGTCGATGAAGCCGTAGTTATTTGGCACCACGCGCGAACCCGGTGCCAGCTGGTGGATGACTGCAGCCTGCTCGGCTTTCATGGCAAAGAATTCGCGGCTGGTCCACCGCGAGTAGGCCAGCCACTGAAGCCTCGCGATCGATGACGTGGTGCGCTTTGCCGACGCGCTGGGCGGGGCCCATCCGAAATCAGCCTTGATCTGCGCCCGCTGACGGCGCCACACCACGCTCGTCGTCGCCGCGCGGCCCTTGGGCAGCACCACCTGAGGCTCGTCCGACCCCGTAAAAGCCCAGACGTAGGGCTTTCCCACAAGCCCCGGCACGGTGCGCCGGATCTCCTTGAGCGCCGAGGCGCGATACGCCGGGTCAAGCAGCGACATGCGGCGCGTCGGCGCGTCGGTTTCCGGCTGGAACACGGTTCCGGTGGGGCGACAGCGCTTCGGCACGCGCGGGTAGATGCACAGCGCCTCCTTGGCGGCCCGGGCCTCCACGTTGGCGTCCCATGAGAGACCCGTGGCGGCGTACTGACGCTGGAAGTTGCCGGGGTTGCGCCACGCGCGCGGCTCGGTTGGGGCAATTGGGATGTCGAAGGGAAGCGCGCCGAACCCGCTAAACCACAGGCCGTTGTCGCCAGCCGTATGCAGCATCGCGTCAACCGTGCGATACCACGTGGCGGCTGGAATGGGAGGCGGCTTCTTTGGGTTCCAGCGCGGGAGCTCCTCCTGGTTGAGCTCATGGCTCCAGTCGAATACCCGCCCCATGGGACGCGCGAGGGCGACCTGTGCGGCCGAGCCGATCGCGAGCAGTACCGCGACGAGGACGAAGGGCTTTCTCACCACGCGCCCATCATGCCCGACCAGCCGCAGCCCGGGGTGGCGACAGGTTCCGGGTCAGATCCCCGCGCCATCCACGTGGCCGAGCGGCGTCATGGTGAAGAGCGTGTCCGCTCGCAGGCCGAGGCGCAGGGTCTCGAGCGGGATAACCTCGTCGGGTGGGATGTTGCCGAGGTTCACGTTGGTGCCGAACGACCGGATAAACCAGGTCTGCTGAGACTTCTGTGGTGCCTCAAACAACAGGCGGTGTACGTCGATCGCATGGACGATCTCGTCGATGAGGCCCATGCGTACCTCGCCATCGCCGCGGAACACGCCTGCGGTGCCACTCTCACGCGCCTCCGTGATGACCTTCCAGGCGCCGGCACGCAATTCGGCCTCGATCATCTCCACCCAGCGGTATGGGGCGATAACGACATCGTTGTCCTTCGAGCCGACCTCCGACAGCACCGTAAAGTCCTGGGCGAGTTCGGCGATGTGTTCGAGCTTGCGCTCGTGCGGAATGGTCACCGTGCCATCCGACACCTCCACGTGACGCAGACCCAGATCCGTAACCCACCGGCGCCAGTCGTCGAGCTTGTTCTGGACGTAACAGACCTCCCAGAAGGTGCCACCGAGTACCACCGCGATATCCGCCGACTCATAGAGGCGGATCTTCTCGCGCAGGTTGGGCTGCACGTATGCGGTTCCCCATCCCAGCTTGACGATGTCGATGTACTCGGCGGAGGTCTGCAGCAGCGACTCCACCTCGGCAAGTGATGAGCCCTTGTCGATGACGTGCGTGATGCCCGCCTGACGTGGTCGCGGGGGCCTGCCCGGAAGCGTGAGGAATGTGGGCATCGCCTCGGCGCCCGATCCGTTGTCCATCGCCCCGTCGCTCATGCCAGTGACCTCCGTGCCGCCGATCGTCCCGCGATGCGCCCGAACACCACGGTGTCGAGCAGTGAGTTGCCCATCAGTCGATTCGTACCGTGTACCCCGCCCGTGATCTCGCCGGCAGCGAACACGCCATCAAGGGTGGTCGCGCCCTGCTCGTCAATCACGAGGCCACCGTTGCGGTAGTGCAGCACCGGGTACACCAGAACGCGCTCCTTCGTGATGTCCACCCCCTGGCGGAGGTAGCGATTATGGACGTAGGCGAGACGCTCGGCGGTGAAGCCCGCTCCGTTCTCCCGGTCAATCGCGGTCGTGTCCAGCCAGACGCCCTCTGCGCCATCTGGCGCGGTCGCGCCACGCCCTTCCTCAACAATGCGGATGATGGCATTCGCGACCACGTCGCGCGGGGCAAGTTCATCCACAAACCGCTCGCCAGCGGCATCGTGCAGCGTGGCGCCGTACGAACGCGTGGTCTCGGGCAGGGCGTAGCCCGCGAGCGCGGCGGGCCACAGCGCGCCAGTGGGGTGCCGCTGCCACGAGTCGAGGTGTTCGGCCTGTGCACCCAGCGCAATCGCCAGCTCCAGCACCTCCGGCGTGGCGTCGGGATGGTTGGTGGACTTCAGGCCAAGGCGGGCGGCCTCGCCCGCAAGCCCGCCACCGGCGGCCAGCACCACGGCCCGGGTGCTGATCTCCGTCTCACTGCCGTCCTTCGCGCGAACTGTGGCCACCCATGAATCGCCGTCGCGGCTCAGTGCCGAGAGTTCGGTTGACTCGCGTACGTCAGCACCGCTCTCGCGTACGGCTGCCCGGAGCGCCTGCACCATCTCGGCACCGGTGCGCTCTCCGGCTTGCAGCAGGCGCGGTCGGCGCGCACCACCGCAGCGGATAGTGCGCAGCACGTCGTCGTCGCGCGTAAATGCCACGCCCAGGGAGTCGAGCCATGCAATGGCGCCGGGGCCCCCCTCCACGAGGGTACGCAGCAGTTGCGGGCGGGCATCGCCGTGCCCGGCAGCAAATGAATCGTCAAAGTGATCAGCCGTGCTGTCGTCGGAGGCGATTGCCGCCTGTATGCCCCCCTGCGCACGCCCCGTGTTGGACGCCCCGAGGGCCGACTTGGTGATGAGCACCACCGTTGCGCCGGCCTCGCGGGCGGCAATCGCCGCGCTCATCCCTGCGCCCCCCGACCCCACCACGAGTACATCGGTCACGTCCGCAGCCTACGAATCGCCGGGCTCGGCCGGAACTGCCGGGCCGGATGCCGGCGGTGCCAGATCGCCCAGGTGCTCGCGGGCGTATGCCACAAAGCCCTCGCTCACGCGGCTGGGTGTGCGCCCGGCGTGACGCACGAGCGAAAAGTCACGGGCCAGCACGGCGCCATCAACCTCCACCGCGATGAGCCGCCCTTCGGCGAGGTCGCGCTCAACAGCCAGACGTGAAATGACCGTTATTCCCAGGCCATCCAGCACGGCGGCACGGACCGACTGCTGCAGGCCCAGTTCAAGGGTCACGTCGATGTCGCGCATGCGCACGCCCGCCGCGCGAAATGCCGACTCCAATACCGCCCGCACGCCCGACCCGCGCTGTTGGAGGATCATGGGCTGCGCAGCCAGATCGCTGAGCGCGATGCGCGTGCTCGCGGCAAGCGGGTGACCGGGCGGGCAGATGACCACCAGTTCGTCGCGCACAAACGGCTCAAAGATAAGCCCCCGGTGAGGGCGGGCGGCGCCCACCACGCCAAGCTCCAGGTCGTCATCAAGTACGCGATCGCACACGGTCTGGGTGTCCTGCACCACCAGCGAGATCTCGACGTCGGTGTTCTCGGCCTTGAAGCCCCCGAGCAGCCGCGGCAGCAGCAGTTCACCCGGGCCAGTGGATGACCCCATCACCAGGGGTCCGGTCATGTGGTCGGTCAGTTCGTTGATCTCGCGCTCGAGGTCATCCTCGAGCGCGAGGATACGCCGGGCATAGCCATCGACCACCCGCCCGGCATCGGTGAGGGTGACGCGGCGCCCGCTGCGATCGAGCAGTCGCTGGCCCAGACGCTCCTCGAGGGAGCGGATCTGAAACGACACCGCGGGCTGCGACACGCCGAGCTCCTCGGCTGCGTGCGAGAACGAGCCCTTGTCCACGACCGTGCGCAGAGTGAGCAGGTGACGGAGATCCATTGGGATGAAGCCTAATCCCGGGCGTCGGCCGCGTGATACGTGAGGCTGCTCACGTTCGTGGCGGCGCTCACGCAGGGCCCTGGATGGGCCCGATCGACATCACGCCGCGCGGCGGATCCCAGCGGACTCACGCGGAGAGGTCAGGTGGTGGCGCCCCTCAGCACACCAGTACACGAGCCCGGATCCGTCGCTGGACCGGCCGACGCAGTAGGCGTCAACCTGATGGGCACCGCACGGGCGGCGCACATGCGACAGCAGGCCGCCGGGACGTACTCCCACGGCCCCAGGGGGCAGTGCATCGGACTTGATCGAACGTGCAATCGCCAGCGTGGTCACGTGATGTTCCCCTCATCGCCTGCCTGAACGTCCTGTGGTTCGCCGGAATGCATGGCGTCCCTTCCCGCACGCAGCGTGGACCACAACGCCTTTGATGCGGCCTGTGCATCATCAGTAGCCACCACGAGCCGCAATTGCTCAATGCGGGCGGCGAACTCGTCGGGGTCAAGGGCCGGGCGTGTGGCGCGCAGAATGCCCCCGTACCGGGTGGGCTTCACCTCTTCATCAAGGTTGAACAGCTCCTCGTGCAGCTTCTCACCCGGCCGCACGCCCGTGACCTCGATCTGGATATCCCGTCCGGGCTCCATTCCCGAGAGCCGGATCATGTTCTGGGCGAGATCCATGATGCGCACCGGCTCACCCATGTCGAGCACGAACACATCGCCGCCCTCGGCGATTCCTGTGGCCTCGATCACCAGCTGCACGGCCTCCGGGATGGTCATGAAGTACCGGGTCATATCCGGGTGCGTCACGGTGACCGGCCCGCCGGCGGCGATCTGGCGGCGGAAGATGGGCAGCACCGAACCAGACGAGCCAAGAACGTTGCCAAACCGCACGGCCGCAAACCGGGTGCCGCCATCGGCGCCATGCATCTCCACCACCCGCTCGGCAAGCGCTTTCGTGCCACCCATCACCGTCTGGGGCTCCACGGCCTTGTCGGTAGAAATGATGCACACCCGCTCCACACCGTGGCGCGTGGCCAACTCGGCCAGGGTGGCTGTGGCGAGCGCGTTGTTGGCGATGGCCTGGATGGGGTTGAGCTCCATCATGGGCACGTGCTTGTAGGCAGCGGCGTGAAACACGATCTCGGGCCGGTAGCGCGCGAAGACACCATCCATGAGATCGGCATCGCGGCAATCGGCGATGACCGGCACCGGGGAGTGGCCGCGATCGCGAAGCTCGAGGTCGATCTCAAACAGATTGTTCTCGGCGTGGTCCAGGATGACCAGGCTGTTGGGACCCACTGTGGCCAGCTGCCGGCACAACTCCGACCCGATCGAGCCGCCGGCCCCGGTCACCAGCACGCGCTTGCCGTTGAGGTACCGGGCCACGCGGGCCATGTCGATCTCTACCGACGCACGGCCGAGGACATCCTCCACGCGCACCTCGCGCAACTTCTGCACCGAGACCTCGCCGTTCATCAGTTCCGGCAGGCCCGGCAGCGTGGTCACCCGTATACCGGCTGTGCGGCACTGGTCGACGATGTCGCGGCGTACCGCACCGGGTGCGGATGGCATAGCGATGATGACCTCGCGGGCACGGGTCTCACGCAGCACCCGGGGAAGGTCCGCGCGGGCTCCCAGCACCTTCACGCCACCCACGCGCAGGCCGGCCTTACGCGGGTCGTCGTCGATGAGCCCCACCGGCGTGTAGCCCAGCGATGCATCTCGACGCATGTCGCGCAGAAGCGAGTTGGCTGCCGAGCCGGCACCGCATACGAGGACGGGGCGCCCCTT
>CAMCOB010000034.1 GCA_945876305.1 Bifidobacterium breve | reverse complement strand
GCCAGTGAGGATTCTCGTGACCAACGACGACGGCGTGGATGCTCCGGGACTCCTCGCGCTGAAGCAGGCCGTGGATTCCCTCGGTGAGGTATTCGTGATCGCGCCGGATACCAATCGCAGCGCGATCGGCCGTGGCATCACCATTCATGACCCTCTTGTGGTGGACGAGGTGAAGATCGGGGATGGCACCAAGGCCTTCGCCATCAGCGGTACGCCTGTTGACTGCGTGCGGCTCGGGGCGCTCGGGCTCATCGGCGCTCCCCCCGATGTGGTGGTGAGCGGGGCCAACCTTGGGCTGAACCTCGGTGACGACGTGACGTACTCGGGCACCGTTGCTGCAGCGCTTGAGGGCGTGATGCTCGGCATCCCCGCCATCGCCGTAAGCCAGGATGCGCTTGGTGGGGGGAGTGGCCCAGGGCTTGCGTACGACTTCTCGGCCGTCACTGCGTTCGCCGCCAGGTTGGTGCCGTTTGCGTGCCAGCGGCGGTTCCCGCGCCACGTCATCTTCAACGTGAATGGGCCCGGCATATCGCCTGCTGAGATCACGGGTGCGAGGGTGACGCGCCTTGGGCGGCGCGTGTATGACGACACCCTCACGCTCGAGGGTGAATCCGGATCGAAAAAGCACTACCGCATCTACGGCGAGCCGATGAGTCATGACCAGCAGCCCGGTACCGACCTCTCGGCCATCGACGAAGGCCTGGTATCGGTGACGCCCCTGCACTTTGACCTCACCGACATCGATGGGATGGACGAGATGCAGCGCTGGGAGATCGACGGGCTTCTCGACGACGCCGGAGTGCACTGAGGCCATGCCACCGCGGTTCGGCACGGTCCTGTTTGATCTCGATGGCACGGTGGTGGACACCGTTGCGCTCATCCGTGAGTCGCACCGGCATGCCGTGCGCACCGTGCTGGGGCTCGATCTGTCCGATGACGAGCTGACGGCGAATGTGGGACGGCCGCTCATCGACCAGATGCGGGCGTTCTCCGACGAGCATGCCGACGCACTGCTGGCAGCGCAGCGATCCTGGAACCACGCACACACCGCTGAACTCATCGCGTCGTACCCGGGCATGGACGATCTGCTGAGGCGCCTGCATGAGGCCGGATGCCGCATCGGCATCGTCACGTCGAAGAGCCGTCCAACCGTCGATCTCGCGTTCGATGCACTGCCGGAGATCGCGCGGTATCTCGACGACGTGGTGGGTCTGGAGGACTGCACCACCCACAAGCCGGGCCCGGAGCCGGTGCGTGTGGCCCTTCAGCACCTGAATGGCCTCCCCGGAGATGCCTGCTACGTGGGTGATGCCCCATTCGACATCACCGCGGGCAATGCCGCCGGCGTTTCGACGATCGCGGTGACGTGGGGTTTCTTCGATCGGGCCGCGCTCGAGGCCGAGCACCCTGACTTCGTGGTGGACGACATCCCGGCACTGAATGCGCTGCTTCTGGGAGGCGGGTCGTGAGCGATGCCCAGCGTGCAGACGAACTGCGGGGGCTCGTCCGTGACGCCGCGCACCGGTATTACGTGCTGGACGATCCCGCAGTTGATGATGCGATGTATGACGACTGGTTGCGCGAGCTTGAGGCGATCGAGGTGGCGCACCCCGATCTGGTAACCCCCGACTCTCCCACGCAACGGGTGGGTGCCGGCCCCGCGGCCGGGTTCGAGTCGCACTCCCACGATCAGCCCATGCTGAGTCTGGCCAACGCCCGGGGGGACCAGGAGCTGCTCGAGTGGAACACACGCCTGGCGTCGGTGCTGGCGCAGGAGGGGCTCGCTGGCGCCGCTGTGCAGTTTGTCGTCGAGCCCAAGATCGATGGGCTCGCCATCTCGCTCACCTATGAAGATGGCCAGTTGGTGGTGGGCGCAACACGCGGCGACGGCACGGTGGGCGAGGACGTGACCGCCAACATCCGCACCATCCAGTCCGTGCCGCTGGTGCTGCGGCCCCAGGCGGGCCCGCCTCCGCGTCGTGTGGAGGTGCGGGGGGAGGTGTACCTGCCACTTGAGGCTTTTGCGCAGTTCAACGAGATCCGGGCGGCCGAGGGGCTGCCGACATTCGCAAACCCACGCAACGCTGCGGCCGGGAGCCTGCGACAGCTTGACCCTCGGCTCACGGCAGAGCGGCCGCTGTCGGCGTGGTTCTACGCCGTGGGTGCCAGCGATGGCCTGCACGTTGAGGCCCAAACCGATGTGCTCACCTGGCTGGGTGACGCCGGATTCGCGGTAAACCCCCTCATTGAGGTTGTCGATGACATCACTGCAGCGGCTGCCGCGTGCGCCCGGTGGGAGGAGCGCCGTGGCGACATCGACTACGACATCGATGGGGCCGTGGTGAAGATGAACTCTCTCGAGCAGCAGCGCCGCTTAGGCGCGGTGGCCCGCGCGCCCCGCTGGGCCATTGCGTACAAGTTCGCACCCACCACGGCGACCACGCTGCTGAAGGCCATCAACATCAACGTCGGCCGCACCGGGGCCATCATTCCGTGGGCCGAGCTTGAGCCCGTACATGTGGGCGGGGTCACCGTGCAGCACGCCACGCTGCACAATCAGGATGACCTCGCGCGCAAGGACCTGCGCATCGGTGACACGGTGGTTGTGCAGCGCGCCGGTGACGTGATCCCCCAGGTGGTGTCGGCGCTCATCCAGCGGCGCACAGGCGCCGAGGTGCCGTTCGTCCTGCCCACGGAGTGTCCGTCATGCGGCACCACGCTGGTGCGGCCCGAGGATGAAGTGATGTGGCGGTGTCCCAACCGTTCGTGCCCCGATCAACTGGTGCAGAGCGTTATTCACTTTGCATCGCGCGGGTGCATGGACATCGTGGGGCTCGGCGACAAGACCGTGGCGAAGTTGTTCGAGGTGGGCCTTGTGGGCAACGTGGCCGACATCTACGACATCACGGCGGAGCAGCTCATCCCGCTTGAGGGGTTCAAGGATCAGAGCGCGGCGAACCTGGTGGCGGGTATCTCTGCGTCGCGTGAGCGCCCGTGGCCGCGGGTCATCAATGCGCTCGGCATCCGGCACGTGGGGGAAGTGACGGCCCGCTCCATTGCGCTCGTCGCGCCATCACTCGATGCCCTGCTGGCGGCATCGCCCGAGGACCTTGCCCGTGCTGAGGGGGTGGGGCCCGTGGTGGCTGAGGCGGTCACGGAGTTTCTGTCGAGCGACGACAACCGGGCCATGCTGAGGCGCCTCTGCACCTCCGGCCTGACGATGGAGATAGACGTACCCGAGGGGCCGGTGGACGGCCCGCTCACCGGGTGCACGGTGGTGGTGACCGGAGGGCTCGACGCCTTCAGTCGTGATGAGGCCAAGCGGGCCATCGTGGCTGCGGGTGGAAAGTCCACCGATTCGGTGTCGAAAAAGACCACATTCGTGGTGGCGGGCCGTGATCCGGGAAGCAAGGTGGCCAAGGCGGAGTCGGCCGGGGTACCGGTGATTGACGAAGTCGGCTTTCAGCGCTTGCTGGCGGGGGATGACCCCCTGCCAGAGCGGCAGGCCGGGGTCTAGAAGGGAACTGCGGGGCTGGTGTCGGCAGCACCCGTGGCGAGGAGGGTCACGGCCCTGTCCATGGTGCGCTGCGCCGCCGTGATGTCGGGGTCGTTGATGAGGAATGCAAATGCGTAACGCACCCCCGAGGTACTGGTGACCGTGCCCGCGAGCGAGGCAACGCCATCGATGTAGCCGGTCTTCGCGCGGATGCGGTTTCGCACCGCCGGATCGCGCAGACGACGAATGAGGGTTCCCTCACCGCCGCGTGCCAGTGATCTGATGAGCGCGTCGCCCCACTCCGGCTGGGTGGTGGCGAGCCCAAGCACGGTGACGAGCGTGGAAGCCGAGAGGCGGTTTGCATGCGACAGCCCTGAGCCATCCACCAGGTCGTCCCCTGGGGCCAGCGCGCCCTGCTCGCGCAGAATCTTCTCGGCCTGAGCCGTGCCCGCCGCCGTGGTGCCATGCCCGGCTGCGAACGCGCCTACATCCTTGGTGAGGGTCTCGGCAGCGAAGTTATTGCTGGCCGGGTTCATGAACTCGAGGATGGCCGACAGCGGCTTCGACGTGACCTCACCGATGATGTCCCCACCCGGAGCATTTGCGCCCTTGCGGACCGTGCCGTGCACGGTGACCCCCACCCGGCGGAGTGCCGTGACGAGCCGCTGGCCAGCGGCGATGGCCGGGAGCGGGGCGTTGCGTACCTCATCATTGCCCGCACGCCCCTGATTGATGGCAATTGCCGACAGCGGACCGCACTCCCACACATAGTTGCTGCGCCACTGCGGACCGATGCGGCGCGAATCGAACAGCGACTCGTCCACGATGATGCCGCCCGAGATGGAGGTGGTTCCCGACCCCCTGATGTTGGACGCCAGACGCTCAATCGGGGTCCCTGCGCCATTGAGGTAGTTACGGGAGAACGCGCGTGTGGACAGCAGCGGATCACCGGCCCCGATGAGATACGCCGGGCCCTGCACCACGCCGCCCACCGGCGCCTTTCCCTCCACTCGTGTGGTGAACTGAAAATCGGGCCCCACCGTCAGCAGCGCGGAGGCGCTCGTGATGATCTTCATCGTCGATGCCGGCGCGAACGACTCCTTCGCATTGATGGCCGCCACGGCAACGGGGCCGGACGCATCGAGTCGCGTCACCAGGGCGCTGATGTCCGGGTGCGTGCGCGCGAATGCCTGAATAGTGGCATCCACCGGATTGGCCGTGGCAAGGGCAGGTATGGCCACGGTGAGCGCCGCCAGCGCAAGGATGGCGACCCCATGAGGGCGTAAGCGGTGCGCAGAGGTCACGACGGGGAGAGAGGCTAGCGCCGCGCCCGGGGCATCCCGTCGCGTAGGGGTCTGCCGCACCGCACGCCGCGTGGAGTGCGGTGCGGCATCCCGGTCAGGCCGCGATGGCCTCGGCTGCCTCATCTGGAAACCGGTGTCCGGTCTCCAGAAGGCTGGTGATGACCAGCGATTTGTCCACACGGCCCTGGTAGATGGGAATCGACTGCAGAAGGCAGTACCGCACGAGGCGGTCTCTGCGCATGCCGATCGCATCGGCGAGTTCATCCGGGGTCAGGTGATTTGCCACTCGATCCTCCCTGGTGATGGAAATGTCCCGAAAACGACGACGACCCGCGGCCAGATGGCCTGCGGGTCGCTCACTGCAGCGCACGTGGAGATGGGCGGGTCACCGTCCGATCACCTCGCGCGCGTCCATATTGAGACGCTACGCCCATCGTCGGATGCAGGTGACGAGATGGCCGTTGCGGGCACCTCGAAATGCACGCATGATGGGCTACTATCCGCGGGCTTCACCTCGGGGTGTGGCGCAGCTTGGTAGCGCGCTCCGTTCGGGACGGAGAGGCCCCCGGTTCAAATCCGGGCACCCCGATGAAGCAAATCTCGGTGTACGACGGGAGGCATGCGATGGGACCCGATTCCACCCCGGCCGAGATTCTCGGCCAGACCTGTGTTATCGCGATGATCGGCGCGTCGGCCGACCCGGCGAAGCCCTCGTATGGCGTGATGGAGTACCTGCTGGCGCAGGGGTACCGTGTCGTCCCCGTACGTCCGGGTGGCGGTGAGGTGCTGGGCCAGGCCGTGGTGGGCTCGCTGGCAGAGATTGACGGTCCCATCCATATGGTGGACGTCTTCCGCAACTCCGATGCCGCCCCCGGCATCGCCGAGGAGGCCGTCGCGGTCGGTGCACAGGCCCTGTGGCTGCAGCCGGGGTGCATCAGCGCCGAGGCCGGCGTTATCGCCCGTGGTGCTGGGCTCGCCTTTGTCCAAGACGTGTGCACCCGTCAGGTGCACCGCGATCAGGGCGTCGGGCCAATCGGCCCGCCCATCTCCTAGACGGTGATAACGCCCTCGACCTCGGGGATCTCGCGGCGGAGCTCCGCCTCGATGCCGAGGGTGAGGGTGGCCGTCGACATGGGGCATCCGCCGCACGCGCCGAGCATCTGCAGGTGGACGAACCCCTCGTCGTCAAAGTCCATCAACTCCACGTCGCCACCATCTGCATGGAGCGCCGGGCGGATCCGCTCAAGAACGTCTTCGATGCGGGTGAGTGTCTCGACCGTCGACATCTCGTCTCCTCCTGGTCATGGGTGGGCCCTTCGCACCATGGTAGCGCGGGGCGCTGTTGATGCACGCTAAACCGCTGCGTGCCGCGGTGGTGCAGGTGCTGTCGGATTCCGATTGCGCTGCAAACATTGCCCGGACGGCCGATCTGGTGGATGCTGCTGCCGCATCCGGTGCCCGGCTCATTGTGCTGCCCGAGAAGTGGAACTGGTGGGGTACCGCATCGGCCACGGCCAGCGGTGCCGAGGCTCTCGACGGCCCGTCGCTCACGGCCGCCCGGGGATGGGCCCGTGACCTCGGCGTGGTGATCGTTGCCGGCAGCGTGCTGGAGGCTGTGGGTGATGGGTCGCGCGCCTTCAACACAAGCGTGCTCATCAGCGCAGATGGCAACGACCTCGCCGTGTATCGGAAGATCCATCTGTTTGACGTGACCGTGGACGGCCACGAGTACCGTGAATCGGCCGCCACAAACGCGGGCGATCGGGCGGTGACCGGCGACGCACTGGGCCTGCGTCTCGGCATGTCGGTCTGTTACGACCTGCGCTTTCCTGAGCTGTACCGCGCCCATGCGGCCGCCGGAGCCACCGTGCTCAGCGTGCCCGCCAATTTCACCCCGGCCACCGGTGAGGCCCACTGGGAGTTGCTGCTGCGTGCGCGCGCGGTTGAGAACCAATGCTTTGTTCTCGCTGCAGGGCAGCAGGGCATTCACGCCACCGGCGAGGGCGCCTGGGGGCACTCGATGATCGTGGACCCATGGGGCCGCGTACTGGCCGAAGTACCTGAGGGTGAGGGATTCGCCGCGGCTGATCTCGACCTTGGTATGCAGTCGGCCATCCGCGCATCGCTGCCGGCGCTCGCGCACAGGCGGCTGTGATGGAGCAGCCCACGAAGAAGGAACGGCCGAAGTACGGTGATGAGATTGAGGTGACCGTGGGCGATCTGGCCTTCGGGGGCCGGGGCGTGGCACGTGCTGACGGCTTCGTGGTGTTCGCGCCCGACACGGCACCGGGCGACGTGGCACTGGTGCGTCTTCGTAAAGTGCGCCGCCGGTTCGCCGAGGCCGATCTGGTTGAGGTGCTCACACCTGGCCCGGGGCGCGTGCCGGTGGAGTGCCCATTCGTGCCCGACTGCGGGGGATGCCGCCTGCAGCATGTGCAGTACGACGAGGTGCTCGAGGCCAAGCGCCAACAGGTGATTGAGCATCTGGCCCGGATTGGCGGCCTCACTGATGTGAACGTGCTGGACGCCGACCCGGCCATCGAGCGGTTTGGCTACCGCAACAAGATGGAGTACTCGGCGACGCCGGGGCCTGATGGCGAGCTGGTGCTGGGGTTCCATCGTCGCGGGCGCTGGGACGAGGTGGTGGACATCAACCCGTGCATGCTCGCCACCGCGGCTGGAAACGTCGCACGCGAGGCTGTGCGCGCATGGGCCGTGGATTGCCGAATCCCGCCGTACAGCCAGCGCACGAATGAGGGCATCCTGCGCCATGTGGTTGTACGTGAGGGCGTATTCACGGGCCAGCTTCTGGTGACCATCGTGACCGCCTCCGGCGCCGACGATCTGGTTGACCTCCTGGCGGGCCGCCTTCCTGATGATGTGCCAGGCCTTGTGGGAATCGTCCACGCGATCAACGACGGTGTGTCGGAGACCACCCAGGGCCTTGCGTCACGCACGGTGTGGGGCCGGGACTGGATTGAGGAGCAGGTGGAGGTGGAGCCGGGACACCCGGTCACGCTGCGCCTCTCCGCCGCATCGTTCTTCCAGACCAACTCGGGCATGACTGGTCATCTGTACCGCCGGGCTGCGGAGGCCGCGGGGCTCACCGGCGGCGAAGTGCTCTACGACCTGTTCAGCGGCGTGGGCAGCATTGGGGTGGCGCTTGGCCGCCTGTGCAAGCACGTGGTGGCCATCGAGATGGTGCCCGAGGCCGTTGAGGATTCGCGCGGCAACGCGGAGCGCAACGGGATCACCAATCACACCGCCATGGCGGGTGACGTGCGGGTTGTGCTGCGCGAGCACCGCGGCCAGTTGCCCGAGCCCGATGTCGCCATCATCGATCCTCCGCGTGGCGGTCTGTCGGGCGGCGCATGCAGGCGAATCATTGAGCTCGCGCCGAAGACCCTGGTGTATGTGTCATGCCAGCCCGCAACCTTTGCGGACAACGCCAAGCGGTTCGTCGACGGTGGTTACCAGTTGGAGTGGGTGCGCCCGGTGGACATGTTTCCCCAGACGCCGCACATTGAGGCGGTTGCCCGCTTCACCCGCGCCGACTCATAGGTCGGCCCCGCCCGTACCCCGCCGGGATCAGTACGGGGGTTCGGCTGCGTACCAGTCGCCCAGGGCACGGAAGTCGGCCCAGAATTGGCGCTTGGCGTCCTGCTCGTCCATCGAATCGTCGATGTCGGGCACAACCAATGCCTCAACGGCTGGGGTCCACCTCGCGACCGTGCCCATTTCCGCGGGGAGCGGCTCAGACATGGGCACCTTCAGCGAATCGATGGCACGTCGGGTGCGGTCGCCCATCACCACGATCAGCCGGGGCCGCACGATGCGGATCTCCTCGGCCAGCCACTCGAGGTCTTCGTCTACCGGTTCAGTTCCGGCGGCGTGCGGGCACTTGAGGACGAGGGTGCCGTAAAGGACCGAGGGGTCAACGCCGAGCCGTTCAACACTGCGGCGGATGGCGTCGCCCGAGCGGCCGAAGAACGACACACCCTCCTGGCGCTCGGCCAGTGCTGACTGCCACTTGATGAGCATCACGTCGGCGGTCGGTGAGCCAGATGCCTTCACGGGGAAGGTTCCGGCATTTGCGCATCCGGGGCATGCATCCATGCGCTCTTCGAGCAGATGCACCTCGCGGATTGCACGGTCAAGGTACGCATCCTCGATGCGCGGGACTGCTCGGGTGCCGCTGGTCCCGGGGTCATCGGGCTGCGGCGTGGCGGTGGGCTCGGCGGTCATCAGCGAGAGGTCATTTCCCCGGCATGGGCCTTGAGTCCTGCCAGTGGCGCGCATCCCGCGTTGCAGGGTTCATTTCTGCTGCGAGATCCTGCGCGAGGAACGCGGGGTCCGAGCGCGAAGGCCGCGCCGCCTGCGCACTGGGCGGGCATCGCCCAGTGCCTCCAGAAAGTCCTCCGGCCCAACGAACGGCCGCATCATCACGCCTGCGGTGCCGATCTCGTCGGGTCGCGTTGCGCCACTGCCTGCGCTCACCACCAGTCCGGTGCGCCGCAGCAGCAATGCCGACTCGGTGGCCTGCGCTGCAGGGCGTGCGGGCGTAAGGCCCTCGTGGCAGTCGATGAGGTCCCGGCATGCACGCAGGGCCTCCGCCGGTGGGGCCGCGCCGCTATCGGGGTGCGGTGCCATGGTGAGGCCACCCTGATCGCGTACCCGCGCGAGGGCGTCGGCAAGGGCCAGCCCATCGGGCACCGGTGAGGTGAGAAAGAGGCCAACGACCACGCCATCACGGGTGGTGATCTCCTGCCCCACGATCACCTGAAGTCGATCGGGCGCCACGCGCAGCACCGCAAGAGCGGGCTCGATGCCCCCGGGCGCAGCGATGGCAACGATGCGCACGCCCCGATCCAGCGCCGTTACCACCAGGTCGGCCGGAGCCAATCCCGGGCCGGTGCGGATGCGGAGGTCGGCAAACACGGGTGCGCTCGGCGCATCGTGCCTGTGACGGTTACCCGCGTCGCGGTAGAGGAGATCCAGATCGGCAGCCACGTCATCCCAGGTGCGTGCACCCACCCGTGCCCGGGCAGCGTCGCCCAGTGCCACCACGCGCTCGGGTGCAGCCGTAAGGGACCGCACCGCGTCCGCCCATGCATCGCCCGAGAATGGCTGCACCACGAGCCCACCATCGGTGCCGATGAGGTCGTCTGCCTCTGGGCATCGCGATGCCACGACTGCGAGGCCCGCTGCCATCGCTTCGCGGAGTGCCGGGCCGGTGGCATCCTCTGCCGTGGGCAGCAGGGCGATACGACCACGGCGGAGCGCCTCGGCGCGCGAGACGGGTCCGGTGTCAGGAATGACATCCACGATCTCGCGCAGCACCTTCGGCACTGCGTTTCGTGTGCGCCATGGGGCATCGGGCGGACCGAGCACGGTAATGCGCCCGATGGCATGTGGGTCGATCCCAATGAGCGCCCGGAGGGCGAAGCGGAGTCCCGTCCGCTCGCGCTCCCGGGCCACGATGACGATGCCGGGGGTATCGGAGGGCGGTCCGAACAGGCCCTCCGCCACGCCAGCCGGGACCACCGCGTATTCACCCGGCAGTACGCCCTGAAGCACGTGCCGCGCGGCATCCGATTCGGCCACCCGTATGTCGGCCTGGGCCAGTGCACGGTCCACCAGGGGGCGCACAAATGCGACGCCTGCGAGTGGGGCAGTGCGGTGAAATGTGACCGCACGTACGCCGGTGGCGTGCCGCAGCGCGTTGAGGGCTGGGCTCGGGGCCAGGGGCTCGTGCAGATGGGCCACATCGAACCGGCCCATGCTGAGCGCCACCTCCAGGCCCGACGCCGCGTCGATGGGGCCACCGAGGCGTCGCCCGGGGCCGCTGCCGCGAAGCGCCCGGGAGGTGGCCACGAACAGCGGCTCGGCGCCGGGGGCGGGCGAGATCGCATCGTCATCGCCCACCTCGAGGGCATCAATGCGCCGACGCCCCGCATCAACGGCCGCGCGCCCGGTGCCGGGGGCGAGGATAGTCACCGCGTGACCGCGTCTGGCGAGCGCATCGGCCTCGGCCTGCACAGCCCGTCCGACATCGTCGCCGGGCGGAAATGCGTGGGGCGAGATCAGGGCGATGCGAAGAACCGGTTCATCCATCACCGCGAGCCTAATGACGACGGGGGGAGCGCGCCATGCGTGCTCCCCCCGTCGGGCCCTTCATGTCGTCCAGAGGACTACTTGGGGAGTGCGGAGTTATCCGTGCCGTCAATGAAGGCCTCGGTCATCTCGCGGGCCACGTCATCGGGATGCTGGACGGGCGGACTCTTCATCAAGTACGCAGCCGGACCCTCGAGGGTGCCGGATATGCCGCGGTCCATGGCCACCTTGCAGCAGCGCACGGCGTCAATGACGACGCCGGCCGAGTTCGGGGAGTCCCACACCTCGAGCTTGAGCTCGATGTTCAGGGGGACGTTGCCAAAGCCCTCGCCCTCCATGCGGATGTGGGCCCACTTACGATCGGTGAGCCACGGCACGTAGTCCGACGGGCCGATGTGGATGTCCTTCGGATCCATCTCGTAGTCGAGCATCGACGTCACGGCGTTGGTCTTGCTGATCTTCTTCGACTCAAGGCGCTCACGCTCGAGCATGTTGAGGAAGTCGGTGTTGCCGCCGAAGTTGAGCTGTGTGGTGTGCTTGAGGCGCACGCCGCGCTCGCGCATAAGGCGGGTGAGCTGGCGGTGCACGATGGTCGC
>CAMCOB010000033.1 GCA_945876305.1 Bifidobacterium breve | reverse complement strand
GCGCCAGCGATGGTGAGTGCCAGCACTAGGGCGGCAATGCGCCTCATGTGCGCCCCGTCGGCAGATGCAGCGCAAACCGACTGCCGGTGCCGGGCTCGCTCTCCACCTCAAGCCGCGCACCGAGCAACTCGGCGAGGGCAGCGACGATTGCCAGGCCGAGGCCCGTGCCGCCGGAGTTGCGGTCGCGCGCGGCATCCACCCGGTACATGCGATCGAAGATATGCGGGAGGTGCTCGGCAGCAATTCCCACACCGGTATCGGTGACCGATACCACGGCCTCGTCGCCCTCCATGGATACCGCCACCCGAATCGTTCCCCCTGCTGGCGTGGCACGAAGCGCATTGGTGATGAGGTTGCCGAGAATCGTCTCCACCTGAGTGGGATCTGTCAGAACCGTCACGGCACTCTGGGTGACGTCGGGCCCCCGCAACAGCACTCCCCGCTCCGCAGCGGCGGCGTCGAGACGTGCGGCGGCGTCGCGTGCCAGATCCACCACATCTGTGGCGTCGCGTACGGGCTCGGCATCGAGTGCGGTCAGGGTGAGCGCCTGCAGATCCGCCACGAGGCGCGCGAGGCGCTGGGACTCCTCGTGGATGATCTCAGCGGCCTCGAGACGCGACTCATCGGTGCGGATGGTCCCGTCGACCATTGCCTGCGCAAATCCGTCGATGGCCGTGACGGGGGTACGCAACTCGTGAGCCACGTCGGCGAGGAACAATCGCTGACGACGGTCGGCATCGGCCAGTTGCTCGGTCATGGTGTTGAGCGAAGTGGCCACGCGTACCAGCTCGTCGTCCTGCACCTCCACCCGTGCCTCCAGATCGCCCGCCGCCACCGCCTCGGCCTGATTGGCCAGGGCCGTGGCCTCGCGTCTGAGGCGCCGCGAGGCGAGCCCCGCGAGCCACCAGCCCATACCGCCGATCGCCATGATGAACGCGATGACGGTGAGGGGAACCGCCCACTCACCGAGCACCCCGGCATCGGCCTCGCGCTGAAGGATCACCTGGATATCACCGGCCTCTGCGGTGGCCTGAGCATCGAGCACCTTCACCGGGCCGTTCCAGAAGAGGACCGTGCCACCCTGAAGCACCTGTACCGAGGTACCCGGCAGAAGGCCACTGGCCCGGGCCACACCCGGGTAGCCACTGCGCTGGGCCACCCGCACCAGTTCCGAGGCCTGTTGCTGCAGGTTGCCCTCCACGGCGCGCTGCACACGTTGACCAACAAATACGTTGAGCACCAGTTGCACCCCGATGACCGCGACCACCAGCGTGGCCACGATGGCCAGTGCGATGCGCCCCCGGTACGTCGCGGGCGCGAGCGCGCTCAGCCGCTCGCCCAGCCTCACGACGATGGCCCCACCGGGTCGAGTCGGTACCCCACCCCGCGCACGGCCACCACACCGATGTCGGCACCAATCTTGCGGCGCAAATTGGCCACGTGCACGTCAACCGTCTTCCCGCCCACGCCGCTCTGGTATCCCCACACGCGCTCGAGCAGGCGCTCGCGGGTAAAGACCACGTTGGGGTGCGCGGCAAGTTCGGCAAGCAGGTCGAACTCGAGCCGGGTCAGGTCAACCTGCGTGCCATTTACCCGACATGTGCGACTGATCGGATCGAGTTCGGCATCGCCGGCGCGCAAGGGGCCGCCCTCGTCGGGATCGCCATGCACGCGTCGCAGCACGGCCTTCACGCGGGCGGCCACCTCCCGCCCGGAGAATGGCTTGGTCACGTAGTCGTCCGCGCCCATCTCGAGTCCGGTGATCCGATCGATCTCGTCGGCGCGGGCGGTGAGCATGATGATTGGCAGCTGGCCGTGATCGGAACGGATGCGCCGGCATGTCTCCAGCCCATCCATCTCGGGCATCATCATGTCGAGCACCACCAGGTCGATGCCACCGGCCCGAAGTTGGTCGAGTGCCTCAACGCCATTGGTCGCCTCAGCCACCGTGTACCCCGAGTCCTCGAGGTATGTGCGCAGCAACTTGCGCAGCGATCGCTCGTCGTCCACCACCAGGATGTGCCCGCCGGTTCCCATGGGGCGATCGTAGCCGCGGCGTCGGGTTGCATCACGGGGTGTCCACGCCTAGCGTTCCCCGGCCGGGCGAGATAGCTCAGCTGGTAGAGCACACGACTGAAAATCGTGGTGTCCCCGGTTCGAGTCCGGGTCTCGCCATCCGTACGCCGCGTTCCCGCAGTGGGGGCGCGGCGTACGTCGTTTTGCACCTGCGCCAGATTCCGACGCGGGGGGCGTCTGCGACCATGTACCCGTGGACCTCTCAATCGTCATCCCGGCGTACAACGAGGAGCGGCGGCTCACGCTGACTCTTGATGGCTGGCATGCGTGGCTCGATACCTTTGGTGGTACGGCCGAGGTCATCGTGTCCGACGACGGCAGCACCGATGGCACCGCGCTGCTGGTCGAGCGCCACGCGGCCATTGACCCGCGCATCAGGCTGAACCGGCTTCAGGTCAACGCAGGCAAAGGTGCGGCCGTACGGGCGGGAATGCTGGCCGCCACCGGTGATTACCGGTTCTACGTGGATGCCGACATGAACATCGACCCGTTCCATGTGACACCGGCGCTGGCGCTAATGGAGCGCGTGGCCGATGTCGTGGCGGGCAAGCGCAGCCTGGCCGAGTACGCCGGCTCCGAGAAGAGCACATCGCGCATGGCGGCCGGGGCGGCCGTGCAGGTGGCCCGGCGCCTTCTGGTACTCCCGGTCATCAGCGATACCCAGGCGGGGTTCAAAGGATTTCGTGCCGACTGGGCCGAGCGCATATTCGCGAAGGCCCTCGTCGATTCATTCGCGTTTGACATCGAGGTGCTGTTTCTCGCCCGGCGCATGGGTGCGCGTATCGCCGAGATGCCGGTATCGGTGGAGTTCCGCGACGAATCCACGTTCGATGTCTCCAAGCATCTGCCCCCATTTCTCGAGGACATCTCTCGCATCAGGCTGAACGCCTGGCGGGGCCGCTACGACTGACGCGTAATGGCGACGACCTCACCGGCCGTCGCCTGCACCCGCTCCTCGGCACTGCCCCCGTTCACGGCCAGCGACACCAGGCCATGGCTGTCCACGTAGGCCAGCAGGCCGCCCCGAGGCACGTCGGCAAATGTGCGCCCCAGCGTGCCCCGGCTGCGCAGAGCGGTACTGATGGCCCAGATGCGGTCGCCCACCACCAGCCCCGCCGCCATCAGTTGCTCCCAGGTGGCCCACAGGGCAAGGTTCCCAAACCGGTCGACTCCCGCCACAAGGGCGTCCATCTGGCCGTCAGTGGTGGTGGGCTCGGGTAGGTGCGGGCGCTCGATCGTGGTCAGGTCGACCTCGGGCCCGAGCGCGCTCAGTGGCACTCCACTCACCAGATGAGCAGCAGCCGGGGCAAAGATGTCGCGGCCGTGAAAGGTGGCCGAGACCGGCCGCCGCATGTGGTCCTCGGAGGTGATCTCCACGGCGCGCACCGCCTGCAGGCGATCGGCGGCCAGCCCCAACAGCCCGTTATCGGGGCCCACCACCACCCTGCCCCACTCGGTCTCCATGGCGATGGCACGACGGGCGGTTCCCACCCCGGGATCCACCACGGCGATGATCACCGAACCGCGGGGCATCACACGCACCAGCCGTTCCACAAGCACCGCACCCCAGCGGACATCCCCCGCGGGCACGTCGTGCGCCAGATCAATGCGGGCGGCACTGGGCGCAATCGCGGCCGCCACCGCGTGGAGCGCCCCCACATGCTCAGTGTGCGGGCCGTAGTCGGTCAGAAACCCGAGCACGCGCCCACCGCCTCAGTTGCGACCGAGATCGACGAGCGCATCGATAATGCCGGGGATGTCGTGGTGTGCGGCCTCGGCGGCCACGACGAGTCCGGCGCGCTGCACCGTGTCGGAGGTCACGGGTCCGATCGATACCACGCGGGGGCCCGATGCCAGACGGGCGCGCTGGGCGTCGTCCAGCAGTGCCAGCGTGTTGGTCACCGTTGATGACGAGGTGAAGGTGATGATGTCCGCGTCCAGCGCAGCCTCGATCACGTCATCAGCCGGGCGCTCGGCGATGGTCGCGTACACGGCAACATCGCTCACAGTGGCACCACGGGCGCGCAGGCCATCGGCAATGACAGGCCGGGCGTCAGCTGCACGTGCGATGAGCACCCGACGGCCCTCCACCGGAGTGGATGCCAGGGCATCAAGCACCGCCTCACCCACAAACCGCTCGGGCACCACGTCGGCGCGGATGCCGTGTGAAGCCAGCGCGGCGGAGGTTGCGGTACCCACGGCCACGATGGTCTGATCGGCACGCAGCGACCGGGCATCGAGCCCGCGCTCGGTCATGCGCGCTGCCATCTGCTCCACCCCGTTGGCGCTGGTGAAGATGACGATGTCGTGTGCGCCGATATCGGCCAGTGCCGCGTCAAGCTCAGGTGACCCCATGAGCGGTTCGATGCGGATGACAGGAAGCTGGATGACCCGGGCACCCATCAGATCGAGAGCGGCAGCCAGATCGCTGGCCTGGGCGCGGGCGCGGGTCACCACCACGGTCGTGCCGGCCAGAACCGGGCGACCGGCAGCGGCCAGGCCGGGCGCACGCGACACCACGTCGCCAAACACGAGGATGGCCGGGTTGCCGAGCCCCTCCTCCTCCACGCGCTGGGGAAGGGTGCCGAGCGTGGCCACCACGGTGCGCTGGCGCGGGGTGGTACCCCACTGGATGGCGGCTGCGGGCTGGTCGGCGGGGCGGCCGGCGGCGATGAGACGCTCAGCGATGGCCGGCAGGCGGCCCATGCCCATGAGCACAACGAGGGTGTGCGGCAGCGCGGCAAGCGCATCCCAGTCGTTCTGCTCGGCATCCTTTGCCGGATCCTCGTGACCGGTCACCACCGTGAATCCGGTCGCCATGGCCCGGTAGGTCACCGGGATACCCGCTGCCGATGGCGCCCCGATGGCCGAAGTGATGCCGGGCACCACGAGACAGGGCACACCCGCGGCCACCAGGGCTTCGGCCTCCTCTGCGCCGCGACCGAACACAAATGGGTCGCCGCCCTTCAAGCGGGCCACCACGAGCCCTTGCCTGCCCAGTTCCACGCACAGCGCCGTGGTGTCGTCCTGGGTCATGGCCACGCGGTCGGGGGCCTTGCCCACATCAACGAGCCGGGCGTCTGGGCGGCACAGGTGCATGAGTGCCTCTGTGCCGAGGCGGTCGTACAGCACAACGTCGGCCTTCATCAATGCCGCACGTCCGCGCACCGTGATGAGGCCCGGATCGCCAGGGCCTGCACCGATCAGGTACACGATGCCCCTGCTCATGCGCCCACCTCGTACGCCGCACGCACACCCAGGGCCGCCGGATCGCCCACATCGCCCGTGAGGTCGGCGGTGCGGCCCGAGCCATCCCACCATGCGCGAATACGCAGCGACTCGCCGTCGCGAGTACACAGCGCTCCCGCCGGCACCGAACAGCCCCCACCCAAACGGGCAAGAAATGCGCGCTCGGCAACGAGGCAGGCCCGCGATGACGGGTCGTCGAGCACGGCGCAGGCATCACGTATGGCCTGGTCGTCCACCCGGCCCTCAATCGCCACGATGCCCTGACCTGCCGCGGGCACACACATATCGAGCGGCAGCGCCGTGGCATCGGCCCGGGTAATGCCCAGGCGTGCCAGACCAGCCGCAGCCAGCACCAGGGCATCAACCTCGCCGGCATCCAACTTGCCAAGACGGGTGTCGACGTTGCCGCGCACCTCCACCACCTGAAGATCGGGGCGCACCGCCAGTACCTGCGCACGGCGGCGCGGGCTGGTGGTACCCACCCGCGCACCGGGTGCAAGCGCGGCAAGCCCTCCTGGCTCACCCACCAGCACGTCGCCCGGGTCTTCGCGGGGCGGTGTGGCCAGCACGACGAGCCCGGGGGGCAGGTCGCCCGGCAGGTCCTTGGCCGAGTGCACGGCAATGTCGGCGCGGCCATCAAGCAGCGCCTCTTCCAGCTCCTTCACGAACATGCCCTTTACATCGGCACCGGGCTGGTCGGGTGAGCCAGCGAGGCTCCACTGGTCGCCCGTCGTCGTCAGCTCGAGCAATGCCACCTCATGCCCATGAGCCTCAAGCGACGACGCCACCGCACGCGACTGCGCGAGCGCAAGGGCGGAGCGCCGCGTGGCCACGGTGATGCGCATCAGGGGCGTCAGCCCAGGTGGCGGGATGACGACGCCTGCGGCGCCTCAGAGCCATCGCCAGCCGGCGGGTGATCCGGGAGATCCAGCCCAAACAGGTAGCGCAGGGAGTCGATATGCCTGAGGCCATCCTGTGATCCAGCGGCTTCTCTCGCGCGCACGGTGGGCTCGTGCAGCAACTTGTTGAGCATGGCCCGCGTGACGGCATCCAAACGCGCGTGCTCCGCCTCGCTGAGGGGCTCGTCGCCGCGGGCCACCCGGGCGATCTCGCCCTGCCGCACCGCCTCGGCCATCTCGCGAAGAGATGTAATGACCGGCGTCACCGCGAGGCCGGTACGCCACTCGGCGTACCGCTCCACCTCCTCGCCCACGATCACCTCGGCTCGGTGCGCATGCTCCTGGCGCTCGTCGCGGTGCTGCGCCACCACTCGTTCCAGGTCGTCAATGTCAAACAGCACAGCGCCGTGCACGGCCGATGCGGAAGCCTCGACATCGCGCGGCACCGCGATATCAATAAGCACAATTGGGCGTGTGGGGCGGTCGGCGAGTGCGGCGGTGATGTTGTCGGCAGAAATCACCGGGTGCGGGGCGTCAGTCGAGCACACCACCACATCGGCCTCGGCCAGCTCGTGGGCCAGGCGGTCGAAGCCGAGGCCCATTCCGCCAAGGCGCTCGGCAATCTCACGCGCCGTGC
This sequence comes from Bifidobacterium breve, assembly GCA_945876305.1. Classification (GTDB taxonomy): domain Bacteria; phylum Actinomycetota; class Thermoleophilia; order Miltoncostaeales; family Miltoncostaeaceae; genus SYFI01. The sequence goes on along the minus strand of CAMCOB010000033.1, from coordinate 4,956 downwards.
CAACCGTGCGGTTGATGACCACCAGCTCGCCCAGCCCACGCTCCATGAGCGCGCGCGCAGTGACCTCGGCCATTCTGCCGCCACCCACCACCAGCCCACGGCATCCCCCGATGTCGGGCAGGGCTTCGCGGGCGAGGTCGGCAGCAACGGTGGAGATCGACACGGGCCGCACGGCAACTTTGGTCTCGGTGCGCACGCGCTTGCCGGCCTCGAGTGCCTGGCGGAAGAGTCGGTCGAGCAGCACGCCCGTGGCGTCCTCGTCGATGGCCGACTCCCAGGCACCGCGCACCTGCCCCTGGATCTCACTCTCGCCCACCACCATCGAGTCGAGGCTCGATGACACGCGCAGCAGGTGGGCCACGGCCCGGTCATCAACCAGCGCGTAGCGCGCGCAATCGAACTCCGACCGGGTCATGGTGCTGTTCTCCACCAACGCCTCGCAGATGGCCTCTTCGGCCGCACTGGCATCGAGTGCGTGCACGTAGGCCTCGGTGCGATTGCACGTGGAGATAACAACGGCCTCGGCAATGTCCGGGTGGCGGACCAGCTGATGCACGAGCGTGCGCGTGGTGGCATCAGTGAGCGCAATCTTCTCGCGCTGCTCAACCGGTGCGGTCTTATGGGAGATACCCACGGCGACGATGCGCGACATCAGGCGGCCTCACTCACCGGTTGCAGGCCGAGCATCTCGCGTACCTCAGTGCGGCATGCGCCGGGCCCCGCGTCGGCGATGCGGTCCACCACGCCGGAGTCGATAAGCGCCTCCACCGCGGCGCGCCGGTCGGCGATAACCGGACGGGCCGCGATGAGGTCATCGCGGCTCTCGGCCAGCAGGTCGATCAGGCCCGCCCATCCCGGCCCAAAGCGATCTTCGAGGTCCTCGCGGATACGCCGTGACACCACGGGACTTGCCCCGCCCGTGGTGATCGCGATGGCCAGATCACCACTGCGCATGAGTGCGGGAATCACGGCTGTGGACCCAGCAGGGTCGTCTGCCACATTCACCTCGGCACCCGCCGCACGTGCGGCGTCGCGTACCCGGCGGTTCACCGCGGCATCGTCGGTGGCGGCAACCACCAGCACGGCACCGTCGAGGTCGCCATCTTCATACCGACGGGCGCGGTGGTCGGCCACCGTGGAATCAGCGACCAGGCGCTGAAGCCCGGGCGAGAGATCGGGGCTCACCACACGAACTGACGCACCATGCGCTGCCAGCTTGGCAGCGCGCTCAGTGGCCACTGCTCCCCCACCCACCACAACGACGAGGCGATCAGTCAGGTCGAGGAATACGGGGAACAACGGGCGGGCCATCAGCCGTCATCCCCCTCGGGGGGGTCGGATTCGGCGGCTTTGCGATCAAGCATGCGGGTAATGGCCTCCACCTGCCGGCCCACCCGTGCGGTACGCGCTCCCAGCATCACTACGTAGGCGAGGACCAGAAACCAGATAACCGCATATGCAGCCACCACGTACTGGTTGCCACCGGTCATGACGACTCCAGACGCAGGGTGAGGGCGCGCAACGCGCGCTCCGTGCGACGGCCCACTAACTCAACCTCGAGCAGTGCGATGAAGAGCGCCAGCATCGCGGCCAGCGAGATGAGGAACCAGATGAGCATCGAATTCGGCATGTTGGCACCCCCGCTCGTGAATACGACCGGGTGGACGAACGATTGGGCAACTCGTACCGAATAGAACGAGAGCGGGACGGACACGAACCCCACGATGGCGTAAATGGCCGAAAATCGGAGGCGGCGGTCATCATCGACCGAGGATCGCAGCACGAAGTACGCGGCGTAGATGAGCACCACGATGAGGTAGGTCACAAGCCGCGGATCGGCCCACACCCACCAGGTGCCCCACGAGGCCTTGGCCCAGATGGACCCGGTGATGATCACAAGCACTGAGAAGAGGATCCCGATGCGGACCGCGGTCACGCTCACGTCATCCCAGCGCAGTTTGCGGGTGCGCAGGAACAGGATCCCGGCCACGCAGGCCACGGCGAATGCCACCAGGGACACCAGCGCGATTGCCACGTGGAAGTAGAAGATGCGCTGGATCGCGCCCTGATCGGCGTCCTCAGGGGCGACGAGGAACACGCCCACACTTGCCACGGTCACCAGCACTGTGGCGATGACACCCCAAATGAGCGCCGCACGGGCACCGATCACACGCCGGGAGGCGTGATCAGTCGTCGAAGACGGCATCGTAGGTGGCGATACAGACAAGGAGAAACAGTATGGCGTAGCCCACGAGGAAGAGGCAGTACCCTCGGTACTCGCTCATGTCATGTGGCCCTCCCACCACGGCATGCGTGGCGCCGGCGCCGGCGATGATCACGGGCACGAGTGCGGGGAGAAAGAGCACCGGCAGGATGAGATCGCGGGCGCGGGTAAACAGGGCGAGCCCCGAGAACAACGTGCCCGAGAGGGCGATGCACACGTTGGCAATGAGTGCCACCAGCGCGATCCAGCCGATGGAGTCCCAGTACGGCCCCTTCACGAAGAAGATGCCCACCACGGGGATAACCACCAGCTCGGTGATGGTCATGTAGATGACGATGGCAATCGCCTTGGCCGCCAGCAGCACGATGCGCGGCACCGGCGACACCAGGATGCCGTCGAGCACCCGCTGCTCGCGCTCAGCCACGTACGAGCGGCCCACGCCGAGCACGGCGGTAAACGCGAGGGTCACCCACATGAGCCCCCCGGTGAACCGCGTGAGGTCGTCGTCGCGTGTGCCGAACCCAAACTGCATGATGGTGAGGGTGACGATGGCGAACAGCACCATGGCCACCACGGTCTCCTTGGTGCGAAGCTCCAGACGCAGGTCCTTGCGGATGAGTCCGGCAAGCTGACGCGTCCACCGCGGTCGGTTTACGGCTGTGCTCATGCGATGCACTCCTCGTACCGGGCGCGCACCTGGGCCGGACCGCGACCGGCCACCGGCTCGTCCACCACGATGCGCCCGCGGCGCATCACCACCAGGCGATCGGCCACCGATGCGATGCGCTCCACCTCGTGCGTCACGATCACGGCCGCCCGGCCATCGGTGCGCATGGCGGCAAGCTCGGCATCGAGCAACGCCGCTCCAGCGGCATCGAGGCTTGCGTGGGGCTCGTCGAGCAGCAAGAGCCGCGGCCCATGCAGCAGCATGCGGGCAAGGGCAAGCCGCTGCGCCATGCCGCGGCTGAGCACCCGCACCAGATCGTCGGCCCGTGCGATGAGGTCAACCCGGTCGAGCAGGTCATCAATGCGCCGGTCGGCATCCTGCACCCCGAAGAGGTCGGCATATACCTGCAGGTTCTGCCGCGGGGAGAGGTCGAGGTATGCCAGGGGATCGTGCGCCAGGTAGCCGATGCCGCACCGTGCCCGGCGCGCTCCACCGGGCAACTCCTCGCCCAGCACTGTGAGCGTGCCGGTGCCGGTACGCAGCAGCGTGGCCATCATGCGAAGCAGCGTGCTCTTGCCCGCGCCATTTGGACCCGCAATCGCCACCCGCTCGCCAGCGGCCACGTCAAGATGCACATCCGCAACGGCAGGGCGTTCGCCGTAGATGTGCCCCACCCCGCTGGCTGACACCAGATGTTCAGGCAACGGCCACCTCGGCGACGACGCCCACCAGAAACACCACCGACATCGCCATGTTGGCCGTGCCGAACGCGGCGTTGATACGTGCAGCGTCACCCGGGCGCACGTGCAGGTGCTCCCACGCGAGGATGACCGCGCAGGCTGCCACGGCGACGTAGTACGGCCAGGTCACTGATGCCGCTGCGCCAGCGAGCGCCAGCAGTGCGACGGTCGCCACATGACAGCCTGCCGCGATGCGCAGCGCGCGTCGCTCGCCAAATCGCACCGGTACCGAGTGAACGCCCTCGCGCCGGTCGCTCTCCACGTCGAGGAGTGCGTAGACCACATCGAACCCGCCGATCCACAGCGCCACGGCGAGCCACAGCAGCATGGGTGCAGAGGCGAACTGACCGGTGACCGCGATCCAGCCCCCGATGGGTGCGATACCGATGGAGATACCGAGGATGAGGTGGCACGCCCACGTGAACCGCTTGGCGTACGGGTAGGCCACGAACAGCGCCACCGGGATTGGCCAGAGCCACCAGGTGATTGACGGCAGCTGCGATACCGCCACAAGTAGTGCAATCAGGCTTACCAGCGCGAATGCGCGTACCTGATTGACCGTCAAGCGACCTGCGGGGATGTGCCGGCCGGCCGTGCGCGGGTTACGGGCATCCATCTCCCTGTCCACCAGCCGGTTGAGGGCCATGGCCAGCGAGCGGGCGCCCACCATGGCCAGCAGGATCCAGGCCAGCACGCCGATCGGCGGCCATGCGTTCTGCGCCATCAGTGCACCGGCGAAGGCGAACGGAAGCGCAAACACCGTGTGCTGGAACCTGACGAGCCCGAGCAGCGCCGGGACGACCTGCGCCCCCGTGGCGCGGGGCGGAGCGGGCGTAGACATGGACATCAGGGCGATCCTATGCCGTGGGGCCGGTAATGCCCGCATAGCGGGCGCGCTGGCCGCTCACGACGCCCCAGAACTGATCGCCGTGATCGAAGTGCCACCACTCCTCCACATACGCGGTGAAGCCCTCATCGTGCATCGCCCAGAAGAGCAGGCGACGGTTGGCGCGCGCCGGCATGTCGATGTCTTCAAGCGCCGCGGCACCGGCCTCGGGCACAAATGCATCGAAGGACGTGCCCAGATCCAGCGGCACGCCGTCGGCGTCGGCGAGGGTCAGATCCACCGCGGCACCCGTGAAGTGCGGTGGCGGTGCGTGGTGCGGAGGCCTCGGTGGCGTGACATACGTGCGGGCGGCATCCTCCAACTGCGCGCGCGTGAAGGTTGGGTACTGCCCCGCCAGGTCGCCGATGTAGGCCTCAAACAGCGCCGACTGGGTCTCGATACTGCGCCAGCCATCCCACACCAGCAGCATGAGGCCGTC
>CAMCOB010000032.1 GCA_945876305.1 Bifidobacterium breve | reverse complement strand
CGGGTGGAATCCGCCCGCGCCGAGGATCGCCGCCGCGCCGCCGCCCGGGCAGAGGCCGTGGCCGCACTCGACGCTGCCCGCGCCGAGCTCGTGCGCCTTGGATCCGCCCCCGATGGCGAACCCATCGACCCTGAGGTCGCCGCCGCATCCGCGCAGGCCGCACGAGTGGCCCGCGATGCGGCTCGCGAGTCGGTACGTATTGCTGACCATGATGCGGCGCAGCGTCGCGGCACCCTCGAGGACATCGTGGCCCGACGCGCGCGCGCCCGGGCAGTGGCAGAGGCCCCCGAGCCGGCGCTGGCCGATTACCGCACCGTGCTCGCCGCAGCGCACGCGATGAACGCCGTGGCCGAGGCCCTGGCCCCCTGCGGCGACGCTCTCGACGAGAGCGCCCGTGAGTTGGCCGGCAGGCTCACGGAGATGGGCACCGCGCTGCAGGCAGCACATCAGGCTGTGGAGTCTGCCGAGCGCGCCTCGCATACCGCCGCGGAGGGCGATCGTGCCGCTGAGATCGCCGTGGCCGTGGCCGCCGAGCGGGCAAGAGAAGCCGGCGTGCCGGAGGGTGCCCCGGCACCCCCGCCCGCAGCAGAGGACGAAGAGCACGCCGACGTGATCTCTGAGCGTGTGGAGGCACTCTCGATGCGTCGTGAGGGCATGGGCGCGGTCAACCCGCTGGCAGCTGAAGAGCGCGCCGAACTTGCCGAGCGCGAGACCGAGACGGCGGAGCAGATCGCCGACCTCGAGCAGACGGTCGATGCCCTGCGTGCGCAGATGGCCGATCTCGACGCGCAGGTGGCAGGTGGCTTCACCGAGGTGATGCAGGCCGTGGATGAGCGCTTTCAGGAGGTCGTCGGTCTGCTGTTCCCGGGCGGCACCGGGCGCCTTCGCGTTGTGGATGACGAGGGAGAGGAGGGTGTGGAGGTCGAGGTGATCCCGGCAGGCAAGCGTGCCCGCTCACTCGCCTTGTTCTCGGGTGGCGAGAAGTCGCTTATCGCCCTGGCGTTCTGCCTTGCCATCGCCATGGCACGACCCACGCCGTTCTACTTGCTCGACGAGGTTGAGGCAGCGCTCGACGACGCCAACCTGCGCCGGTTCCTCGGAGTGCTGCGCCGCTTGGCCGGCGAGCGTCAGTTCATCCTCATCACACATCAGCAGCCCACCGTTGAGGTGGCCGACCTGCTGTTTGGGGTCACCATGGGTCGCTCCGGCGTGTCGCAGGTGGTGGCGCGGCGCCTTGACCGCGACGCCGAGGGCCCTGCGCGCCCGTGGGTTCGCCGACAGTTGCAGGCTGCCCCCGAGCCGCCCCGCGAGGTGGAGGCCGATGAGCCTCCCGCCGCCGCGGCTGTGGGATGACCGACGAGGAGGGCGGGGCCGGGCTCGGCGCGTTCGCGGAGCTCTTTGAGTTGCAGCCTCCGGCTGCAGCGGCCGTCGCCGACGAACCCGGCCGCCGTGGCCTGCTCCGTCGCCTGAAGGAGAACCTCACCAAGCCCCGGCAGGCGATCTCGCCGCAACTCGCCGGCATTTACGGGTCCAAGCTGGTGTCCGAGGACACCTGGGAGGATCTGGAAGAGGCCCTGATAACGGCCGACTGCGGAATGCCGGCCACCATGGATCTGGTGGATGCGCTGCGTGCCGAGGCTGCTGCGGGTCGCATTACGTCGGGATCCGGCCTCGCCCGGGCGCTCACCGATGAGATCGCGGGGCGACTGGCATCTGCGCCACCGCGCATCGCACTGGGGAATGACCCCACGGTCATTCTCGTTGTGGGCGTCAATGGCGCGGGCAAGACCACCACCATCGGCAAGATGGCCCATCGCCTGTCGTCGCTGGGGCAGAAGGTGATCATCGGCGCGGGCGACACCTTCCGCGCCGCCGCCGTGGAGCAGTTGGCCGTGTGGGCCGATCGCGCCGGCGCCGACATCGTGCGCCAGTCACCGGGCGCCGACCCGGGCGCCGTGGCCTTCGATGCCGTTGCTGCCGGCCGGGCGCGCAATGCCGACGTGGTCATCATCGATACCGCCGGCCGCCTGCAGACCCAGCACAACCTCATGGAGGAACTGCGCAAGGTGTACGGCGTCACCGGCAAGGCGATGGAGGGCGCGCCACACCACGTGCTGCTGGTCATCGATTCCACCACCGGGCAGAACGGTTTGTCGCAGGCCCGCCTGTTCGGAGAGGCGGTGCCCGTGAGCGGGCTGGTGCTCACCAAATTGGATGGCGTCGCGCGCGGCGGCATCGTGGTTGCCATTCACCGCGAGCTCGGTATTCCAGTCACCCTCGTGGGCGTTGGCGAGGCTGTTGAGGATCTGCAGCCCTTCGACGCCCGCGCATTTGCCGAGGCCATCTTCTCCGCCGACACAGACGCGGGCCAGTAGCGCGGTATCCTCCGGCATTCGGGCCTCGTGGCCCGGCCTGAACCATGTTCGATGCACTCACCGACAAGCTGCAGGGCGTTTTCTCCGGCCTCAAGGGCCGGGGCAAACTCACCGATGCCGACATCGACAAGGCGATGCGCGCCATTCGCCTGTCGCTGCTCGAGGCCGACGTCAGCCTGCCTGTGGTCAAGCAGCTGACCACTGCCATCAAGGAGCGCGCGACCGGCGACGAGGTGATGTCGTCAATCACACCCGATCAGCAGGTCGTGAAGATCGTGAGCGAAGAGCTCACCCGCCTGATGGGTGGCGCCAACGTGAGCCTCGCGATGTCGCCCAATCCCCCGACGGTCATCCTTATGGCGGGGCTCCAGGGGTCGGGGAAGACCACCTGCACCGCGAAGCTGGCCCGGCATCTGCTGAATGAGGGCCGCGCGCCGATGATGATTGCGTGTGATGTGCACCGCCCGGCCGCCATGGAGCAGTTGGCGGTGCTCGGCGAGCAGATCGGCGTGCCGGTGCATCTGGAGAAGGGCGCCACCGACCCGGTGAAGATCGCCACCGCCGGAATCGCACAGGCCAAACGCTCCGGCCGCGATGTGGTCATCGTCGATACGGCAGGACGCCTCACCATCGACGCCGACATGATGGCCGAGCTGGTGGCCATCCGCGACGCCGTCAAACCCACCAGCGTGGTGCTGGTGGTCGACGCCATGACCGGTCAGACGGCCGTCGAAGTGGCCACGGCATTTCAGGATGCAGTGCAGTTTGACGGCGTGGTGCTGAGCAAGCTTGACGGTGATGCGCGCGGTGGCGCGGCCCTGTCGGTGCGCTCGGTCACGGGTAAGCCGATCCTGTTTGTGGGCACCGGCGAGAAGGTTGATGCCCTCGAACCATTCCACCCAGATCGCATGGCATCGCGCATTCTGGGGATGGGCGATGTGCTCAGTCTCATCGAGAAGGCGCAGCAGACGGTGAGCGTTGATGACGCGAAGCGTATGGAGGATCGGCTCCGGGGAGGTAACCTCACGCTGGACGACTTCCTCGAGCAGCTGCAACAGGTCCGTAAAATGGGACCGCTCGGCCAGGTCATGGGCATGATTCCCGGATTCAGCCAGGCTGCGAAGATGAAGGACGTTGAGGTCGACGAGCGGCGTATTGACCGCGTGGAGGCCATTATCAGCAGCATGACGATGCCCGAGCGCTCGCGTCCGGACATCATCAACGGCAGTCGTCGTCGCCGTATCGCCGAGGGCAGCGGCACGACGGTCCAGGAGGTCAATCAACTTCTGGCGCAGTTCAAGCAGATGCAGAAACTCATGAAGCGCATGGGTAAGGGCGGCGGAGGAATGCCGTCCATGCTCGGCGCCTGACAGATCGAATCCCCTAGGGAGCACAGTGGTCAAGATCCGCCTCGCCCGCGTGGGCAGCAAGAAGAATCCTATTTACCGCATCGTGGTGTCCGACTCGCGCTCGCCGCGTGACGGCCGCAACATCGAGACGATCGGCCGGTACAACCCGCAGCCCGATCCATCGATCGTCGAGGTTGACCTCGCACGGGCCGATCACTGGCTGGGGCACGGCGCACAGCCGACCGGGCCGGTGAAGAAGCTCATCTCCATCGTCCGCGCACGCGGCTGAGACCGGCATCGTGAACGAGGACCGCGCCGCAGAGATGGTCGCCCGAATTGCTCGGGCGATGGTCGAGAACCCAGACGAGGTATCTGCCTCGGTGGGTGAGGAACGCGGCGAGCCCGTCATTGATCTGGTTGTGGCTGAGCCCGACCGCGGTCAAGTGATCGGCCGTGGCGGCCGTGGCGCGCACGCCCTCCGCACCCTGCTCCGGGCGGCCACTGGGCCCCGGAGCGAGGGCGGTCTGGGCCTTCACATCGTCGATTAGCACGATGACCGGCGACGGCGATCGGGTTGCCATCGCGCGCCTCGGTCGTCCGCACGGCGTGCGTGGCGATATCACCGCACACGCAGACGGCCCCACCCTCGGAACGCTTGAACCCGGTGACACGGTGTTTGTGCGCATCGAGGGGGTGGATCGGACCCTTGTGCTCGAATCGCGCCGTGGCGACCCTCTGAAGGCCATTCTGGGCTTTGAGGGGGTCACGTGCCGTGAGGAGGCTGCGGTGCTTACCGGCAATTCCCTCTTGGTTGATGCAGAGCTGCTGCCGGGCATCGTGGATGACGACACGTTCTACGTGCGTGACCTGCTCGGGTTTGAGGTGTTTGAGGGCGATCGCCTGCTCGGCCCCGTGGCCGACGTGGTGCCGGGGCCCGCGAATGACGCCATGGTCATCACTGGTCCGGTGGGCGACGTGCTGGTGCCCTTCACGTATGACGCCGTGGTTGAGATCGACCACGATGGCCGTCGCATTCTGCTGCGCGCCGATCTGCTGGGCAGCTGGGCATGGGGCGAGGACCAGTGAGCATTGACGTGCTCACGCTCTTTCCCGAGTGGTTCGACTGGATGCGACGCCCGCGGCATCTCGCCAACGCCGCCGAGACCGGTGGGCTGGAGATCCGCTGCTTCAACCCGCGCGATCACACGCCGCTGGGGCAGGGACAGGTGGACGACTCACCATATGGCGGCGGGCCCGGCATGGTGCTGCGGGTTGACGTGATGGCCGCCGCAATGGAGGCCATCTACGGGGTGCCGGCCGAGACGGTGCGCGACACACGCCGCGTGGTGGTGCTGAGCCCCCGGGGGCGTCCATTTACCGATGCGGTGGCGCGCGAGCTCGCGGTGCTGCCCGACATCACCTTTCTTGCAGGCCGCTATGAGGGATTTGACGAGCGGGTGCACACCCACCTGGCTGGCGACTGCATCAGCCTCGGTCCATTTGTGCTTGCCGGTGGGGAAGTGGCGGCCATGACCATCATCGATGCCCTTGCGCGCCGGGTGCCGGGTGCACTCGGCAACGCCGAGAGCCTCGACCGCGAATCATTCTCCCCCGGCCTTGAGGGCCGTGTGGAGCACCCCCATTTCACCCGCCCCGCCGAGTTCCGTGGATGGGGAGTTCCGCCCATTCTGCTGTCGGGAGATCACGCCGCCATCGAGCGATGGCGGCAATCCGAGGTACGTCCCGCTCCCCAGCCCGACGTACTGCTATCCTCGCCGTCGCTTTCACCTCAGGAGGATTCACAGCAATGACCGTCATCGAGAGCCTGGAGCGGATGCAAATCCGCGACGACGTCCCCGAGTTCCGCCCGGGGGACACCGTGCGCGTGCACTTCCAGGTCATTGAGGGCCAGCGCCGTCGCGTGCAGGTCTTCGAGGGCACGGTCATCAAGCGTCAGGGTGCATCGTCGCGCGAGACCTTCACCGTGCGTAAGCAGAGCTTTGGTGTTGGCGTGGAGCGCACGTTTCCCGTGCACTCCCCCAAGATCGAGAAGATCGAGCGCACCATGCAGGGTGACGTGCGTCGCGCCAAGCTGTACTACCTGCGCGACCGGGTGGGCAAGAAGGCCCGTGTGCGTGAGCTGCAGAACTGGCAGACCACCCAGACGGCATCCACTCCGGTGGACCCCGAGGCGGTCGAGGTCGTTGAGGTCATCGCCGAGGTCGAGGAGACCACCGGCGACGAGTGATCCGCCCGCGGCGTATGCCGCATTCGCTTTTCCGAGGGCCCGCCGTTGTGCGGGCCCTCAATGTTTCCGGGGCCACTCATGTCCCGCACCGGCGGTAGCGTGGAGGTATGCGACCGCTCGCCACGAGACTGTCCCCGCTGCTCGACCACGACCTGCAACTGGGGGTTGATCGTGTGGTCGGTGCTGACGAGGCCGGGCGCGGGTGTCTGGCAGGGCCCCTTGTAGCCGCGGCGGTATGCCTCAACCTCGGGTCGATGTCGAGGGCGGCCATGGAGGCCCTGTCCGGGCTGAATGACTCGAAGCGGCTCAGCCCGCGCCGACGTGCTGCGCTGGTTGGGGCGGTGATGATGTATGCCGAGCAGGTGGTCATCATCTCGGCTACCTCGCGCACCATCGACGCCCATGGCCTGCATCGCACCAATATCAGCGCCATGGCACGCGCGGTGCGGGGTATCGCTCCCGCACCAGATCTGGCCCTGGTGGACGGCTTCGATCTGGGGCCTGACGCCCCGCCGCACCGGCGGCTCGTCAAGGGAGACGCCACCAGCGCGGCCATCGCGGCCGCATCGGTAATCGCAAAGGAGACCCGTGATCGCCTGATGCGCGGTCCGGCCGCCTCCCGGTACCCGCAATATGGGTTCGACGGGCACGTGGGGTACATCACGACCGCGCATAAAGACGCCGTGCGCGCCCATGGTCCGAGCCCGCTGCACCGACTGTCATTCCGTACGGATGCCTATGGCGACGAGCCGTCGCTGCTTGAGTAGCGCTCGGGGGTGATGTCCTCTGTGCGCGTGATGTCCCACCCCGCGCCACGGGGTACCACCACGATCAGGTCGGGGCGTATGGCGTGGCCGGCGAACTCAGGGTGTCGTGCCACATACGCCAATGCGGCACGGGCGAGACGATCACGTTGCCCGGTGCTGATGGGCGGGGAGTGGGGGTCGTACCGGGTACGGGTCTTCACCTCGCAGGTGGCCAGAATTCCGCGCCGCTCGGCAGCGATGTCAATCTCGCCCCCGCCCCCGCGCCACCGGGTGGCAAGAATTCGCCACCCGCGTCTGATCAGCCATCGTTCGGCCGCGCGCTCGCCAGCGCGTCCCAGTACGTGATCGCGGTAGTCGTCCATTGCCACAGTGTGCGCCGTCGTCACGCACGCGGGGTGCGGGCAATGTGGCGAAATCCGTGCCACTTCGTGCCGATACCCGTGCAACATGGGCGCCCGTCGTACAGACTGCACCGGTCCGGATCAGCACGAACTCTTCCGAGGAGGCCGCATGCCCTTCGAGCTCCCACCGCTCACGTACGCGTTCAACGCCCTTGAGCCCCACATCGACGCAACCACGATGGAGATCCACCACGACCGCCACCACAAGGCATACGTCGACAACGCCAATGCGGCGCTTGCCGGTACCTCGTGGGAGAACGCCTCCGTGGAGGAGGTTGTCACCAGCCTCGACCAGATTCCCGAGGACATCCGCGGCGCGGTGCGCAACAACGCCGGTGGCCACTACAACCACACGCTCTTCTGGGAGATCATGGGCCCGGACGGCGGCGGTGCACCCGGTGGTGCACTGGGCGCAGCCATCGACAGCACCTTCGGGTCGCTGGACGACCTGAAGGCCAAGGTCAACGAGGGCGGCATCAAGCGCTTCGGATCCGGCTGGTCGTGGCTTGTGGTGAATAACGGCGCGCTCGAGGTGATGAGCACCCCGAACCAGGACACGCCGCTGGCGGAGGGGAAGACCCCCATCCTCGGCATCGACGTGTGGGAGCACGCGTACTACCTCAACTACCAGAACAAGCGTCCGGCGTACCTCGACGCCTGGTGGAATGTGGTGAATTGGGACGCCGTGGCGTCTAAGTACGAGGCCGCGCTCTAACGATGTGGTGAAGTGGGCCCCGGGGCGCGATCCCGGGGCCCATCGTGACCCCCCGTTGCGCCAACCGGCACGAATGGCGCGCCATCCCTGAGCGTTTCGCCGCGATGCTCTTTGCATCGTTGCGCGAATCGTCAGCCCGGCCGTCATCGGCCTCGAGACCGCCACCGTCGAGGTGGAGGTTGACCTGCGCCCGGGGCTCCCCGGATTCAGCGTGGTGGGGCTACCGGACACCGCGGTGCAGGAGGCCAGGGAGCGGGTGCGGTCGGGGGTCATCAACCAAGCATTTGACCTGCCACCCGTTCGCATCGTGGCCAACCTCGCGCCAGCGGATCTGAGAAAGGCGGGGCCGCAGTACGACCTGCCCATTGCGCTCGCCCTGCTGAGCGGATCGGGGCAGATACGCCCCGGCGCGTTGGCGTCGACGGGCGCCGTGGGCGAACTGGCCCTGGACGGCGCCCTGCGACCGGTGCCCGGGGCATTGGTGATGGCGGAGCACGCAGCCCGCAGGGGATGGCGACGCCTTGTGGTTCCCGAGGCAAATGCGGCCGAGGCGTCGCTGGTGCCGGGCATCGAGATCCTGGGGGTGCGCACTCTGCGCCACGCGGTCGATGTGCTGGAGGACCGGGATGAGCCTGTGCGGGTACAGGGAGGCGCCGACGTGCTCATCGCCCAGTCCGAGCCGGCGGGTCTTGGGGATCTGCGCGACGTACATGGTCAGGCCGACGCCCGCCGGGCACTCGAGATCGCGGCCGCGGGCGCCCACTCCATTCTTATGATCGGCCCCCCAGGCGGTGGCAAAACCATGCTCGCGCGCCGGCTGCCGGGCATCATGCCGCCGCTGGATGTGGCCGAGGCCATCGCGATCACTCGCATCCACTCGGTTGCGGGCCTCCTGCCCGCCGGGCGTGCGCTGGTGACCACCCGTCCATTTCGCGCACCGCACCACACAATCTCTGCACCCGGGTTGGTGGGAGGTGGTCGCGTGCCCCGCCCCGGGGAGGTGAGCCTCGCCCACCTGGGGGTGCTGTTTCTTGACGAGGTATGTGCGTTTCCCGCTGCGGCGCTTGATGCGCTGCGGCAGCCAATGGAAGAGGGCTGCATTGACATCTCGCGCAGCCTCGGCACGGCGCGCTTTCCGGCCGAGCCGCTACTGGTGTGCGCAGGAAACCCGTGCCCATGTGGTCATGCGGGTGATTCTGTGCGGCGGTGCACGTGTGCTCCCGGACGCGCGGAGGCATATCGCGCACGGGTATCGGGCCCCATCGCCGACCGCATCGACCTGCGCGTGGATATGCCACGGCTCGACCGCGACGAGATGTTGGCCGAACGGGGGATGGGGGAGCCGAGCAGCGCGGTGCGGGCGCGGGTTGCGGCCGCCCGCGCGTGGCAGCGGGCTCGCGGGCAGTCGGTTCCCAACGCACGGCTCGGGGCTGCCAGCGCCAGAGCGGCGAGCAATCTGGACCGGGAGGGACGCCTGCTGCTGGGGGCAGCGATCGATCGACTGGGGCTCACCGCACGCGGGTGTGACCGCGTAATCAGGGTGGCCCGCACCATTGCCGATCTGGCGGCGAGCGAGTTCGTGTTGCCTCCCCACCTTGCGGAGGCCATCCGCTATCGCAGTGCCGGCGGGTTCGAATGATGCCGGGCGCGGACTGGCCTCTGGGCCTGGCATGCATGGCGCATGCGCTGTCGCGCGACCTGCAGCGCGCTGCCCGCGCGGCCGGCGGACCCGCGGCGCTGTGGGGCGGCACGTCAGCGCAACTCGCGCACTGGCTGCGGGCTGATACCGATGCGGTGGCGCGCGTGACGGCGAGCCGTGCGGCATTTCACGCCGGGTCAGCGCGCGAGGCGCTTGCCGCGGCTGGTGTGACCCATGTCGGGATGCCCTCGCAGGTGTATCCGGCGCGTCTTTCGAGCATCTTTGACCCTCCATTCGGGCTGTTTGGCATGGGCTGTGTGATTCCCACCCTTGCCTGCATGGAGGAGGGGCCAACGGTGGCCATTGTCGGGAGCCGTCGTCCGAGTGCAGCGGGCAGGCGGTTTGCACACGACCTCGCTGCAGGACTGGCCGAGCGCGGAGCCGTGATTGTGAGCGGCCTCGCGCGGGGGATTGACGGGGCTGCGCACGAGGGCGCCCTCGATGCGGGGGGCGTCACGGTGGCGGTGCTTGGATCGTCGGTTGACCACATCCACCCCCGGCGCCACCTGACGTTGGCCCAGCGAATCTGTGAGACAGGCGCGGTGCTCAGCGAGTACTGGCCCGGCACGTCTCCCGCAGCCTGGAGGTTTCCCGCCCGCAACCGGATCGTGGCCGGCCTGGCCGATGCCGTTGTGGTGGTTGAGGCTGCAGGCCGGTCGGGGGCACTGATTACGGCCGATTTTGCCATGGAGCACGGAACCACCGTGCTGGCGGTTCCGGGCTGGCCGGGCGCTGAGATGTCGGCTGGGTGCAACTCGCTCATTCGGGCGGGCGCGGCGCTGTGCGAGGGGGTCGATGACGTGGTGAATGAAGTGGCACACGTGGGGTGGCGCGATGTGCAGTCGCCACTCGGCAGCGATGGGGCGGGCGGGGCGGTGCTCGCCCTGATCGCGCGCGAGCCGTGCGGGGTGGACCGCATCGCCACGCTCACAGACATGCCGCCCGGGGCGGTTGCGGCTGCGCTGGCGGCGCTGGAGATCTCCGGACGGGTCGTGCGCGAGCCCGGTGGGGTGTTCAGGGCGGTGGTTCGCCGCCAGGGAGGGTGACGTGCGTCTAGCGGCGTGCGGGTGCTGCGGCGTAGCGCGCAAGAACGCGATCCGCGTGTTCAACCACCGTGGCACGAAGGGCGACGGGTTCAAACAGCACGGCCTCTCCACCGTGCTTGATGATCTCCTTCACCAGCCACTCTTCGCTGGCGTACGGGATCTGCGCGAGAATGGAGCGGTCGGCGAAACGGTCTGCCGATGGATGCTCCTCGGCGAGCCAGCGCGCAATGCTCGAGCCAAACCAGACCGATGCGTTCTGTGCGGTGGTCTCTCCGTGCGAGGGCGATCCCCACGGCTGATACGGCACGGCTTCGACCTCGGCGCGCCGCACAAAATGCTCATCGAGGACGCTTGCCGCACGAATGCGGTCGAGTCGGAATGTGCGCTGCTCGCCGGCACGGCGGCAGTGCGCAACCAGATACCAGGCATCACGCGAGTTCATGAGCATGTGGGGCTCGATGGTGCGCTCGGTGATCTTTCCGCGCGACTCGGTCCAGTACTCAATCTCAAGGAGGCGTTCCTGGCGCACTGCCTGCGTGATGGCGGCCCCAACGGCCTCGCTGGCCGTCTGCACGTGTCCGAGTTCCACGCCCGTGGTGGACTCCTGACCCACGGCCGACTCGATTTTGCGGCGCGCGGAGGCGAGTTCTTTCGCAGCGACAAGCGGCAGTCGCCCGCCCACGAAGTCGAGCGCCCAGAGCAGCGCCTTGGCCTCGAGCGGGGAGAGGCGTGCGGGGCGCGCGAACTGGTCGCCGTAGACCTCCTTCTGCACGACCACAACATCGCCCTCCACCTGAGCGAACAGGGCGTAGCAGCCGCCACCGAAGTTGATGAGGTTCAGCAGGATGAGATCCTCTTCCAGGGCATCCTGGGTGAGGTTGAGCTCACTTCGCAATTCGCTGCACGCCACGTCGGCCTCATACGAGCGACCACACGCGGCGAGCAAACGGGTCATGAGGGCGAGCAGGCGCGAGATGCGCTCAACGGGAACCACACGCTCCGACGGATCGTCCGGCAGCGAATCCGCAGGCGAGGTCTCGTCGGCGGTGCGGGGGAGCGCCTTCCTCTTGCGACCGGGCTTGCCGGAGTGGCGTGTGCGCACTGTCTCGAGGGCGTCGGTCGCGGCGGCCCGCAGCGACGCGGGCTCGATGACCTCGGCCTCGGCCCCAAGGGCGAGTACCCACGAGATGATCTCGCGCTCGCCGCCGTAGCCGGTACGGAACACCGCGGTGCCGTCCGGTCGCTCCTCATATTCGCCGTAGGCGCCGAACATCTGGTCAACCCACCACGAGATGGTGGACGAGATCTCGATGACGGCGGTCTGGGAGGTGTCGGCCAGCTGCCACGGCGCGCGGTCGCGGTACCGCGAGAGGTCGACTTCGCTGGGGGGCGGGAAGTCGTGCTCGGCGCGGGTCTTGAAGGTGATGCGGCCCTCGATGCGCGACAGCCTGAAGCAGCGCAGTTCCTCGCGGTCGTGCGCGAATCCCACCAGGTACCAGTTGCCGGCCATGTACAGCAGCGAATACGGGTCGACTTCGCGATCGGACCGGTCGTCGCGGCCAATCGAGTAGTAGCGGAAGCGGATGGTCTTGCGACGGCTGATTGCCGACTCGATCTTGATGAGGTGGCTCGATACCTCAGCGGTGTGGCGGCTGCCAAGCAGGTTGACGGCCACGGTGCGCGCAGCGTGGTCGTCGAGCGGGCTTGGTCGACCGAGGGTGAGGTGCTGCAGCGCGAGACGCAGGGGCTCCGCATATGCGAACTGCCCCTCCAGCAGATACAGGCTGGTGTGCAGGGCGCTCAGCTCGCCCTCGTCGAACTCGATGGGCGGCAGGTAGTAGTTCTCGGGCGGCATCGCATAGAGATCGCCCTGAAACGGATCGTCGCTGGGGCGCTCAACGGCAAGGCGCAGGCCCACGCCCTCAAGTTCGGATCGGTCGGAGTAGAAGCGGCGAAGAAATGCCTGCTCGCTCATACCGCCGTAGCCCTCAACCGCCTC
>CAMCOB010000031.1 GCA_945876305.1 Bifidobacterium breve | reverse complement strand
GGGGCCCGGGTCGGTGAACAGCGTGGTGCCGCCCCGCTTGACAGTGCCAGCGAGCTCGGTGCCGTTCGCGGCGTAGAACGCCATGCCGGGGTAGCCCCCCAGCGTGCACGGCGGCCCCATGCCATTGTTGGTGAGGACGACGACGACCTCGGCCGACCCCGCTCCCGCCTGGCCCTGGCCCAGGGTCACGTCGAGATCGCCATTGGCGCACCGGGTGGGTGCGCTCGGCTCGGTGACCGTGCTGGCCGTCGTCGTGGTCACGGCGGCCGTCGTGGTGTCTGCAGCAGGAGTTGTCACGGTGGTGGTCGCGGTATCGGTGACGGTGGTCGTGCTGTCGGATGAGCATCCGGTGAGGACGATGACCGGTACGGCTGCGAGGGCAAGTGCTGCTGCAATACGTGCGGGCATGGACATGGGGTGCCTTTCGTGTGGTCAGCGCGGTGGAGTGATGTCACCGTTGGATGAGATACGTGCTGCCGTCCGGCCAAAGTCCTGTTGCGACAGCGACTGGATGATCGAGATGCCCGATCCACCGGGTGACGGCACGCCGTCCCCGGAGAGCGTGGTGGGGGAGAAGCGTGCGGCGGTAAACGCGCCGTCGGGCGCGAGGCTCACTGCGAGCACACCGCTCTGGCCGCTGACCCCACCCACCGAGAACGTCTTGTAGCCAAGGAAGTTGCCGAGGCTGTAGGCGATGAGCCGCCCGTTGCGGAACTCCATGCCGCGCAGCACATGGGGGCCTTGGCCAACCACCAGATCGGCGCCGGCATCGACCATGGCGCGTGCGAGCGCACGCGAGTTGCCGCGGTCCTCTCCGAGGAAGGTCTCACTCCCGCGTGGCACGTGCGTCGCGCTCGAACCCTCCGCTCCCACATGAATGTTCACCATTACGATGGGTGCCATCGTCGTGGCCTTGCGTACCAGGGCCACGGTGGAGGGAATGTTCAGGGCGTTCTGCGACCACGAGTAGGGCGCCACCGAGATGACGGCCACCGATCCGCCCTCCGGCAACTTCTGCACGGCGATCTCACCGGGCCGTCCGGCGTGGAGGATTCCCTGCGAATCGAGCGCGGCCACGGTGCTGCGCTGCCCGCTCGTGCCCCAGTCGAGCGCATGGTTGTTGGCGATGCCCATCACGGTGAAGCCCGCAGCCTTGAGGTTGCGTGCGTACGAGGGCGGGCTGGCAAACGCGTAGCACCCGCCACCGCTCGGGCCGCCGCACTTCGACCCCGGGCCGGTCGCCAGGGCCTCTTCGAGATTGCCGAATACCACGTCGCCCTTCAATAGCGGCGCCACCGAACTGAAGAGGGTTGATCCGCCTGCCGGCGGCAACCCGAACTCGGGCGTGCCCATCACCACGTCGCCCACCGAGGTGATGGTCACATTCGCGGTGCCCTGCAGAGGCGCCGCGCTCTCTGCCGTGGGGGTTCTGGCAGCGGGTGCGGCATCCGCTGTTGACGGCGCCGGGGACTCGTCGCCGCCTGAGTAGGCGACGGCGGCCAGAATCACCACGACGATAAGGAGGCTGATCATTACCAGCGGGTTGCCGCGCTGCCTGCGTCTGCGTCGCCGGGGATTTCTGGGCGGTGGGCGCCGTCCTCGTGGGGATGAACTCACGGGGATGAAGTTAGCGGTCGCCCCGGGGCGTCCTGCCTGCGCCGGGTGGATGTGGGAGATACGTGTGGACTAGGGTTAGTCCATACCGGAGAAGGAGAAGACCCGCATGCGTATCACGGTGGGAATGCACGAGGCGAAGACCAACTTCTCGCGTCTGGTCCGTCAGGCGAATGACGGCGACGACGTGGTGGTCGAGAACAACGGATCACCAGTGGCGAGGATTGTGCCGTATGTCGAGCCCGCGCGGCGCCGAAAGGGCGGATTCGCGCGAGGGATGATCTGGATCGCGGACGACTTCGATGCCCCGATGCCCGAGCTCGAGGCGCTGATTTATGGCGACGCAGAGTGAGGATGCTCATGGATACGTCCACCCTCATCTGGTGGGCGGGTGGCCATGCCGCACTTGGCCCGCAGGCCGCCGCGGCCATTGAGGAGCAGGGGAACGCGATCTTCGTCAGCGCCGTCACGAGTTGGGAGATCTCGATCAAACGGACGATCGGCAAGTTCGGTCCGGTCCCTGACGCCGACATCGATCACCGGCGTGGGGCAGATGTGGAGTGGTGGATGGAGCAGGGGTTGTTTGAGGAGTTGCCGGTGTCTGCTCGGCACGGGCACGTGGCTGGTGCGCTGCCCGTGCACCACCGCGACCCATTCGATCGCCTGCTTGTTGCGCAGGCGCAGGTCGAGGGGCTGGTACTGCTCACCCCTGACGCCGCCCTTCGCACGTACGACGTGCCGGTGATTGACGCCCGAACCTAGCCGTGCATCCGGGCTATATCGCGGAGCGGATCAGTTCGGTGAGTAGGTGATCGGTGACGTGCTCTGGCGTAATACCCGGGATCAGGTCGGCCACACCGGCGGTGCGGGCAGCCATGTCATCTGCCGCGCCCTCCGGCGCACCCACCGCCTGCAGAAGGCGCACGGCGTTGAGGCGCATCGGCACGCCCACCTGAATGATGGCCCCCGCCTGCTTCCGCACCTGTGAGAGCCCGAGCACCTTGCGGTCGCCCACCACCACCTCCCAGGGGGAGAGGCCGCCGAAGCACAGGCCCGATGAGGCACCCACTGGCCATTCGCGCGCCTCGTCGGGCGGGACGGACCGCGCGCCCGGGATGCCGATGCCCCGGAGTGCTGATGCCACCGCCTCGCCAACCCAGCGGTAGGCGGCCACAATATCGTCAGGCAGGCGCGGGTCACCGTGGGGGAGGATCACGTCGATGGCGATGAGATCGTTATCCCACAGCACCGGGCCGCCACCCGATGCGCGCGGCACCAGTTTCAGCCCCGACCCGGCGATGGCGTCAGTGTCCACGGTCTTCATCTGCGCCCGTCCGCAGGTGATCGCAGCGGGAGCCACCTGGTGCACCACCAGCGCCGGGCACTCTGCATCGGCCAGCATCCGCAACGAAAGGGCCAGCGCATCCGGCACCGACTGCAGACCCGGCCGGACGACGCGCATGGGGCCTACGACAGGTAGGGCGCCACGCCCCCGCCCTGCTGGGCGGCATCCATCACCATCTCGCTGATGGTGGGATGGGCGTGAATAATCTCGCCCAGGTCGCGCATGGTGTAGCCGTCGCTGATTGCCACGCCCACCTCGTGGATCATCTCCACGGCGTGTGCCCCCATGATGGTGGCGCCCAGCAGCAGGTCCGTATCGGCATCGGCGATGAGCTGGGCGAATCCGTCGCTCTCGCCCTCACCGAGCGCCTTGCCCGATCCGGCAAAGCGGGCCTGCCCCACCTTGATCTTCAGTCCCTGCTCCTCGGCGGTGTCGCGGTTCAGGCCCACCGTGGCGATCTCGGGGTGCGTATAGATGCAGGAGGGAACCACGGTGCGGTCCATCGGCACCTGATGCGGGCCCAGGATGTTCTCGGCGGCGCGGGCGCCCTCGGCAGATGCCAGGTGCGCCAGTTGCATGCCACCGATGCAGTCACCCACAGCCCACACCTTCGGGTTCGCCGTGCGGAGGAACTCGTCAACCTCAATGTGACCGCGCTCGTTCACCAGCACGCCGGCCGCCTCCAGCCCGATATCGCGGGTCTGGGGCTTGCGGCCGATTGAGATGAGCATCTTTTCGGCCGAGATCTCGGTGCCGTCGTCCAGCTTCACGGTGACACCCGCGTCGGAGTACGACGTGACCTCCTCGAGGCGGCGACCCAGGTGGATCTCGGCGCCATCCTTCGCGAGGTACTTCTGAAACTGCTTGGCGGTGCGGTTGTCGATACCGGCGAGAATCCGCGGCAGCATCTCCACCATCGTTACCTTGACGCCCAGCGGCTGGAACAGGCTGGCGAACTCGCAGCCGATGACCCCTGCGCCCAGGATGAGCAGCGTCTCGGGCACCTCGGGCATTACGAGGATGTCGTTGCTGGTGAGCACCGCGGGGTGGTCCATGTCGATGCCGGGCAGGCCGGCGGGCTCGGTGCCCGTGGCCACCACCAGGTGGTCGTACTCGACGCGGGTGCCATCGACCACCACGGCGTCACCATCGATTACGCCCTGGCCCTTCAGCACGGTGACGCCCTTGCGCTCGCATGCGCCCTGCACGCCACCGCGCATCGTGGTGACGATGTCCTCCTTGCGGGCCATCATCGCGGCGAAGTCGTAGCCCACCTCGCCCACGAGGATCCCGAAGTCCTTTGCCTCGCGGATCTTTCGCAGCAGGTCGGCCGCGGCCAGTAGGGCCTTGGTGGGAATGCAGCCCCAGTTGAGGCAGGTGCCCCCGAGCTCCGCCCGCTCGACCAGCGTGACCTGCGCGCCCATCTGGGCTGCACGGAGTGCGGCGACGTCGCCGCCGGGGCCTCCGCCAAGAACGACCACGCGAGGTCCATCACTCATTTGAAGGTCATCTCCCTGCCCGCGAGGGCATCTTCGAGTACGCGCTGCTGTTCGAGCTGGTGTGTCTGCGGGTATCCCTCGCTCACCGACGCGCGGGCGGGGCGGCCGACGTATCCCACCTGGTCAATGGGCAGAAGGCGCTCGACACGACGGGTGATGAATGACCACGCGCCCATGTTGCGCGGCTCTTCCTGTACCCACTGCACGGTTTCAAGGTTGGGGTAGCTCTCGTACAGGGCCACGAGCTCTTCGCGTGGGAACGGGTACAGCTGTTCAATGCGGCCGATGGCCAACTCGGGGTGCGCGCCGCGGTCGGCATGGCCGTCGATCTCGTGGAAGATCTTGCCTGTGCACAGCACCAGGCGGGTCACCTTCGCGCGGTCGGTCACGCGCGGATCGTCGATGACCGGCTCGAAGTGCCCCTTGGTGAGGTCATTCAGGCTGCACGAGGCCGCCTTGGCACGCAGCAGACTCTTGGGGGTGAACACCACGAGCGGTCGGATCTCATCGAGCAGGCCTTGGCGCCTGAGCAGATGGAAGTAGTTGTCGGCCGTCGAGCAGTTGGCGATTCGCATATTGCCCTCGGCTGCCAGTCGCAGGAACCGCTCTGGGCGAGCGGATGAGTGCTCAGGCCCATTCCCCTCGTAGCCGTGGGGCAGCAGCAGTGTGAGACGCGATCGCACGCCCCACTTGGCCTCGCCGGTGGAGATGAACTGGTCGATCATCATCTGGGCGCCGTTGGCGAAGTCGCCGTACTGGGCCTCCCACAGCACGAGCGTCTCCGGTGCTTGCGTGGAGTAGCCATATTCGAAGCCCAAACACGCACCCTCCGACAGCGGACTGTTGTGGAGTTCAAACGATGCCTTCGCCCGCAGCAGGTGCTGCATGGGCACGTAGGTGTGCCCCTTGCGCGGCGCGTAGCCAACCCCTTCGCTCAGCTCGTGCATCTCGAGATGGCGCTGACTGAAGGTGCCGCGGGCCACGTCCTGGCCGGTGAGGCGGATTGGCACGCCATCGGTGATCAGCGATGCGAATGCGAGGGCCTCGGCGTGGGCCCAGTTGATGGCGTCGTCCTCGCCCAGCCCGCTTCGGCGGCGATCCATCTGCGGTGTGAGCTTGGCGTGGATTGTGAATCCATCGGGTGCGATATGCAGTTGCTCGTTGAGGCTGCGCAGCGAGGCAGCGCTCACCGCGGTCTTGATCGACTTGGTGCGCGACTGACGGCGCTTGTCGCGTGTGGAATCCTGATCGGACCCCTGCTCCAGACCCGACTGCGTGCGCTTGTGCGCAGCCGACATCCGATCCTCGGCCGCCTGCACCATTGATGCGTAGTCGTCGTCGGAGATGATGCCGTCGGCGATGAGGCGGTCTCCGAAGATCCGCGCGACGGTGGGGTGGTCCTTGATGGTGCGCGCCATCACCGGCTGCGTGTAGGCGGGCTCGTCCAGCTCGTTGTGGCCCAGACGGCGGTAACCGATGAGGTCGATGAGCACGTCGTGGCGGAAGCGCGCACGGAACTCGGTGGCCAGACGCACGGCCGAGATGCAGGCGTCAATGTCGTCGGCGTTCACGTGCACGATGGGCATGTCGAAGCCCTTCGCCATGTCGCTGGCATACCGGGTGGAGCGGCTGTCCTCGGGGTCGGTGGTGAAGCCCACCTGGTTGTTGACGATCACATGGATCGTGCCGCCAGTTGAGTACCCGACGAGCCCCTGCAGGTTGAGCGTCTCGGCCACCACGCCCTGCCCCGGGAATGCTGCGTCGCCGTGCACCACCAGCGCCACCGCGCGGTCGGGATCGTGCGTTGCCGTGCCCTCAGATCGCAGCGTCTGCTTGGCGCGGGTGCGGCCCTCGGCCACGGCGTTGACCTGCTCGAGGTGGCTCGGGTTGGCCGCCAGCGTCACCTGCACCGATCGACCGGCTCGCGATGTGAACGTTCCCTCGGCACCCAAGTGGTACTTCACGTCGCCGGCCGCCGCATACGGCTCACCTTCGTCGTGTTCGGGCCCTGCGGCTTCCATGTGGCCCTCAAACTCGGCCAAGATCGACTCGGGTGGGCGGCCGACGGTGTGCGTGATGCTCGCAAGGCGGCCGCGGTGGGCCATGCCGATGATCACCTCGGGAACACCGACATCGGCCAGCCGCTCGATGGTCTCATCCATGATCGGGATGAGGGCATCGCAGCCTTCGAGCGAGAAGGTCTTCTGTCCGAGGTAGGTGCGGCGCAGGAACCGTTCGAACACCTCAACGTTCACCAGCCGCGCGAGCAGACCCCTGCGTTCATCGCGTGGCAATGCCTCGCGCACCTGCCCCGATTCGATGAACTCACGCAGCCACTGGCGTTGGTCGTGGTCGGAGATGTGCTCAATCTCGTAGGCGATGGTGCTGCAGTACGTGGATTTCAGCGCGGGAAAGGTCTCAGCGAATGTGGTGCCGGGCACGGCGACACCAAGGAGCGATGCCGGCACTGCGTGCATCATCTCGGGGGTCAGGCCCACCCATGCGGGGTCGAGCGACGGATCACCCGGCGGCGGTGATCCAAGTGGATCCAGATGCGCGGCCAGATGGCCGTAGGTACGAAATGAGCGCAGCAGCGACATGGCGCCCGCCAGCGCGCGCAGCGTGGCTTCATCGGCGGTGGCCTCGAGCGCCGGCGCGGCCGTGGGGGCCTCTGCCGATGCCTCAAACACCAGCGGCAGGGCAACCGGCAGGCTCAGTGCAGCGCGGATTTCGTCATAAAAGCCCTGGCCACCGGCGAGCAGGGTGGCGATGTCGCGAAGGAATGCGCCGCTCTCAGCCCCCTGAATGACCCGGTGGTCGTAGGTGGAGGTCACCGTCATCACCTTCGACACGCCCCACACCCGCAGCAACTCGTCTGGCACACCCTCCATACCGGGCGGCCACGTGATGCCGCCGGTGGCGACGATGGTGCCCTGTCCGCTCATGAGGCGCGGCACGGATGCGTTGGTGCCGAATCCACCGGGGTTGGTGAGTGTCACTCCCGCACCACGCAGCTCATCCGGGCTGATCTTGCCCACGCGCGAGCGCTGGATGAGGTCATCGAACGCAGCCCGGAATCCTTGGAAGCCCAGCGCGGCGCAGTCGCGGATGACCGGCACCAGCAGCGATCGGCTGCCGTCCTTGCGCTCCACGTCGACGGCGATACCCAGATTGACGGTGTCGCGCGGCACCTTGTGCGGCTTCCCCTCAACCCGCGCGAATGCGGTGGCCATTCCGGGCGTCAGGCCAACGGCGCGGATGATGGCCCAGGCGATGATGTGGGTAAACGACAACTTGCCGCCACCCGCCACCGACAGCGCCTCATTGAGGCGCTTGCGCTCCGCGTCGAGCATCTGCACCGAGATGGTGCGGAAGGTCGTGGCGGTGGGAATGGACCGGCTCTCGTCCATGTAGTCGGCCAGCGCTGCGGCGGGGCCGGTGAGCCGCACCAGTTCCTCGCCTGCGGGCGGTGCCGGGTTGGCAGGACCGCCCCCCTTGCCCGCGTTCTCCACGTCGCCGCGGCGGATCAGGCCGCCGGGCCCCGTGCCGGCGACGCCCCCGAGGTCAACGCCCTTCTCAAATGCCACGCGGCGGGCGATGGGCGATGCTGCCACGTCGCGAAGCGGCGGGGGCGTGGCGACTGCCGACGCCGCAGCCGCAGCCGCAGCCGCAGGCACCGGCGCAGTCGGCGCAGCAGGTGTCACCTCGGCGGGCGCTGATGCACCAACACCGTTGGCCATCTCACCCAGCAACTGGCCGACTTCCACCACGGTGCCGGCGTCGGCCGCAATGGCCGTGAGCACACCTGCGGCGGGGGCCGGGATCTCCACGTCCACCTTGTCGGTGGTCACTTCAAGAAGGGTCTCGCCCTCGTCCACGGAGTCCCCGACGGACTTCCTCCACTCGATCACGGTGCCTTCGGTCACGGACTCGCCGAGTACCGGTAGGACGATCTGAATTGTGGGGCCCGTTGATGACACTTCGAGGTCTGAGGATACGCCCGCTTCAGCGGTGAGGCCCGCGGAGTTGTTGCCACGTGGAAACCTGCGACACTTGCCCTCTGTGGATGGGTCCGTCGAGGACCCCGCTCTGACCTCCGCGGGTTACGATTCTCCTGTCCGCTCCGTGTCGTTTATTCCTCCCGAAAGGACCCGCATGTCCCGTTTCCGTCGTCCGGCCTGGGTGGCAGCCGCCGCGCTCTGCGTGGCGCTGCCAACTGCTGCCTCGGCATCCACCCCCACGTTTACGGGGCGCCCTGCGGTTGCCAAGCCGGTGCTTGTCCCACCCGCGCCTGTGAATCCATTCATGGCGCCCGCTGGCAAGTCGAACATCCACAACGACACCTTTATGAGCGACACGTACCGGTGGGCCGGTCCGCTCGGCAGGAACATGAACGTCACGTTCAAGAGTATGGGTGGTGAGTGCGCGAGCATCACGTTCAACGCCAAGGGCCAGATCGTGGCGATCTGCGTACTGCCATTCACAAGCGCGTTCCTTACGCTCATGGACCCGAACACGCTGAAGATCATCACGCAGGCCGAGCTGCCTGCACTGCCCAACTATCCGGCGCCGGCCACTCCGTCTGGTGGCGGCTACACCGATCTGGCAGGTGGGTACTTCTATCTCGATAACAAGGGGCAGGCAGTGGTGTCGACGGCCACCCAGCACCTCATCACCTACAAGCCGGTGACCACCCGCGGCATCACGTTCTTCAAGGTGATGTATGACATCGACCTCAGCGGGTTTATCGGTGCGATCGACGATTCCATCCAGTCAGCGCTTCCCGACTCGAATGGCAACATCTGGTTTGCCACCAAGCTCGGCGTAGTTGGGGTGGTCAACCACAGCCCGGCAGAGAACCAGCCGCTGGTGCAGGTGACGAAGCTCACCGGGGTGGTCGCTAACCCGATCGCCGGACAGGGGACCCCTCCCGCGCCCGCCACGCTCGCTGAGGGCATTGGCAATTCATTTGCCATGGATGAGAGCGGCGGCGTGTACATCGTGAGCACCCAGGCGATGTACCGGTTCCAGTCAGTCAACGGCCTGCCCACCGTCACTTGGCGGACGGGATACGACAACACCAATACGGTGAAGTCTGGTCAGAAGAGCGCCGGGTCGGGCACCACGCCCACGATCATGCCGGGCAAGCGTGTGGCCATCGTCGACAACTCCGACCCCGAGAACGTGGTGGTGTACAACAACGCCACGGGTGCCGAGGTGTGCAAGGTGCCGGTGTTCGGAAAGGGCGCGAGCGCCACGGAGAACTCGCTCATCTCGGTGGGCAACTCGCTGATCGCCGAGAACAACTACGGCTTCACCGACCCTCTCACCGATGCCAACAAGGTTGTGCCCGGCATGACGCGCATTGATGTGGCGTCGGATGGCACGTGCACGACCAAGTGGACCAACACCAAGGTGGTCGTTCCGAGTGTGGTGTCGAAGGTCTCGGCGAAGACGGGGCTCATCTATACCTACACCCACCGCAAGAACTCCCTCGGCTGGTACTGGACGGCCGTGGACTTCCGATCCGGCAAGGAGGTCTACAGCCGGCTGGTGGGTAAGGGGCCGCTGTTCAACAACAGCTACGCCTCGCTGTACATCGCGCCGAATGGCGATGGGTTCGTGGGCGTTCTGCCCGGGCTCGTCCGCGTCAGGGACGGTAAGTAAGACGCACGACCGTCACCGCACCCCCGGGCTCATCCCCGGGGTGCGGTGGTGCGGCGTCAGTCAGCCTCCGGTCCAGCCACGCCCGTTGCTTTTTTGGCCGGGTCCGAGGTTGCCCCAGCCGGCCGGGGGCATGGGGCACGTCGGTGTCACGCCGGGGATGGGCTGCAGCAGCGTCCCCTCGATCTCATCGAGTTTCGCCTTCAGCCGCTGGAAGTTCCTTTCCTGAACGGCATTGCGCTTGTAGCTCTTGAACGTGAGGTTCGTGGTCTCGTTTGGGTCGCGCACGAGGTCGTACATCTCGTACTCAGGCTCCACCTGATTGTTGATGTCGTAGTACTTGGCCAACTTCCACCGCGTCTCGCGGATACCGAGAATGTGGTTGGGCGGCGGCACGAACATGTTCTGCGACGCGGCCTGGAAGTCGTCGTTGGTGAAGACGATGTAGTCCTGTACCGGCGTGGCCTTCGGGTTGCGGAGCAGCGACGAGTAGTCCTTGCCTGGCCACTGGGTCCGCGCGCGCGCGGGCGCGCCAACGAGATTGGCGAGCGTGGGCAGTAGGTCAACGTGCGACACCAGCGCCTTGCTCGACACAGGCTTCGGCCACGCGATCGGATTGGAGAAGATCAACGGGATGTTGATGGTCTCTTCGTACATGTTGAACCACTTCTGGCGCTGCCCGCCGTGGGTGAGCCCCATCTCGCCGTGGTCTGCGGTGCGGACCACGAGGGTCTCGCCCAACAGCCCGAACTGCGAGTTGGCCGGCTCCTCGGCGTCGTACCCCACTGCCCGCATTGCTGCGAGCACGTTGGTGAGGTAGTTGTCCGACACCTTCATGAGGTTGGCGTAGAAGTTGAGGTAGTTGATCTTGGCCTTGGTGCTGGGGAGCGGGCCGGTACCGCTGGCCACGAGCGCCTTGAAGATGGCCTGCGCCTTCGGCTTGGTCACAAGGCGCTCCGCCACCGTGTCCGGCAGCTTCATGTCGCCCTGCAACCACTTGTTGCTGTAGCCGCCGGCTGCATACCGGCGGGGGTACGCCAGTACGTCGTGCGGGTTCACCAGCGAGATGACGAGACAGAATTTCTGCTGGTTCGCGGGGAGGCTCTTCTTGATCTCCGGCCAGTTCCTGATGAAATCGAGCACGCCCTCGCCGCCCACCTCAACTGGACCACGCGAGGCCATGATCCGGCCGTCGTGGTTGGCGATGCCACCACCCATCTGATCGATGGCCTGATTGGCGCCGGCATCAGGTGCGTTCCAGCGGTTCCATCCGTAGGGCTCAAGCATGTCGACCGGGTCAGAGCCTGTGATGGGGCTCGGCGGGTAGTCGCTCCGATTGACGTCTGGCGGGTAGGTGGGGTCGTTCTGCTGGCTCGGGGGCTGCGGCAGGGTCGGCGCGGTTGCAGGCGGGTACTTGCTGCAGTGCCACTTGCCCTTGTACACGGTGTAGTAGCCGGCGGCTGCCATGACGCTTGCGATATTCGGCATCTTGTTCGCGGGCAGCAGGTCCACCTGTGGGTAGTTCGGCCCCCACAGGTCGTGCTCCAGCACGTACTTCACACCGTGTTGTGCCGGGTAGTAGCCACTCATGATTGTGGAACGTGCCGGCGAGCACGCGCACGTGTTGGTGTACGCGTTGTCGAACTTCATGCCGTGCTTGGTGATCTGTGCATAGCCCGGCAGGTTCTTCTCAAGCCAGCCCTTCGGCCACAGGGTGTCGTGATAGGTCTCCTGGTCTGTCATGAAGATCACGACGTTCATGTCGCCGAAATCGACAGGCACGGCGCTCGGCACCGCAGCAGCCGCTGAGCCTGCGCTGGTGGCCATGCCACCCAGATAGACGGATCCGGCGACCGCAGCGCCTGCCTGCAAAAAACGCTTGCGGGAGACTCCGCCGGGCTGGTCGGGGGACTGCTCAGATTCGGTCATACCGAAACCCTACCGGTGATTCCCGTCGGCCCGAGGGAATCCGGTTGCGGTGGCGCTCCGACGACGAAGATGCCGGAGATGAACATACGGGCAAGGTCCGCGCGCGCGGCGTCAGTCGAGGTCGAGCGCAAGGTCGAGGGCGGGGGAGGAATGCGTAAGTGCCCCCACGCTCACGCAGTCCACGCCGCAGTCGGCCGCCCGGGCCACACCCTTCAGGTCCATCCCGCCCGATGCCTCGGTGATCGCGCGCCCGCGACACAGGTTCACGGCCTCGCGCATGGTCGCTTCATCCATATTGTCCAGCAGAATCCGATCGGCACCCACCTTAAGCGCCAGGCGCACGCCGGACAGATCATCGGCCTCCACCTCCACCGGTACGCCGGGCAGTTCCTCCCGCGCACGCGTCACGGCCACCTGCAGATCGATGCCGCCGATGGCGAGATGGTTGTCCTTTACGAGCACCATGTCGAACAGGCCCATGCGGTGGTTGGTGCCCCCGCCGGCGGCGACTGCGGCCTTCTCAAGCACTCGCCAGCCGGGCGTGGTCTTTCGGGTATCAAGCACCGCTGCGGGCCGGGCGGCCCTCACGAAC
>CAMCOB010000030.1 GCA_945876305.1 Bifidobacterium breve | reverse complement strand
ATGCGGAACCCGCGCCCGGGTGCGCGCTGATCGGTGCCCCACGAGAGCGACGGCAGGATGATGACCTCGTCGCCCTCACTCAGCCGTGAGACGCCAGCGCCTACTTTGTGAACGACGCCGGCACCGTCGGAGCCCAGCGTGAGGGGCAGCGGAACCTTTGCCACGCCTTTTCGCACGAACACGTCGCGGCGATTGAGGGCCGCGGCTCGCAGCGCCACAACGACGTCGCCGGGTCCGGGCTCGGGGTCAGCAACGGTCTCGATAACGAGGACCTCGGGTCCACCTGGCTCATGCATCCTGATTGCCTGCACGAACGCTCCTCAAACTCGCTTGCGGGGCAGGTGTGGGCACGATAGCCGCCCGGTGCCCTCGCGGGACGCGATCAGTCGGACGGACGCGTGGCGCTGAGCAGCGGGAATATGGCCACAGGTACACGCCCGCGTCGCCATGCGACTGCGAGAGACCCGTTGGAGTGCCCGAGAATCTGACCGGTCGGCACAACGACGCCCTCGCTCAGGCCGTCCTCATATGCGGCAAGCGCGCCGAGGCCGACTCGGTCGCCACCGGTGGAGACGATCCAGAAGCCGATGCCACTTCGCTGGTCAGCCGCCGAGGCAATGCGCAACCGGCCAGCCAATGGGGCCACCACAGTGACGCCGGGAGCGGACGTGAGGACCACCGGCTCACTGGCGGCATCGACATATCGCACAGGCGCCGATGCGGGCGGGGCGAGGGGGAACGCGAACCCGTCAATGACGGCGGGGCGTCGCGAGGTGGGGTCGCCACCCTGCGCCAGGGCCGTACCGGTCGCGGCAGGCACGAGGCCACCCCAGATGGTGACCATGGCCGGGCCGTCTGTGGGCGTGACTGCCGGGATGATGCCCGACGCGCTGATCGATGCCCCGGGGGCCGCTGTCGATCCGGCGGGCGCACAGGTGGGTGCGGGGTTCTGCGCCGTGGTGAGCACGGGCAGCATCGGGTCGCCGCCGAGTGCAGCGAAGAACGTGCCCACGCCATCCGACCAGCCGGCGTTCAGGCCGCGAGGATCATTGCTGGCTCCCACCGGCGCCCATCTGGCGCTGATGGCCCCGATCGTGGTGAGGCCGTCGGCCGCGTAGTTACCCAGGGTGCGGGCCGCCATCGTGATCGCGGCCGCCTCGTCGGGGAATGCGATGCCCGGACCCAGACCGAATGCATTGTGAATCTCCTGCGCGGGCCCGTATGTCTGGAGCATCGTCTCCTGTGCCGTGATGGCCACGATGAAGCGCGGGTCGATGCCGTTGGCCATTCCCTCACGCACGAACACTGCGCCATTACCGGCCAGCGGGCTGCCCGCCGCCGCGAGCTGGGCATCGAGCGCTTGCGAATCAGCGGCGGCGATGCAGTGCAGTTCGGTTGCGGCCACACCACTCGCGCCACCGGAGCCGATGAGCACGGCGACGCCCCCGGCCAGAAGGGCAGCGGACGCAACGCGGGCAGGTCGGGGAATCACCACGGGGCGGGAATGTACCGGTGCCGCCGGGGGCTGGGGGTGGACGGCCGCACATGTTGCACGGCACCCCGCGGCGGTTCCTCGGCTAGCGTGCGGGCATGTCCGAATCCGCTGGCCCCAGCCGTCCAGTCGCCATCACGCTCGCCGTTATCACTGGACTGGCCTTCGTGGGGATCCTTGTAGGGCTGGCGCTCGGGATGCTGGCCGTGGCGGGCATCTGCGGCATGGTGCTGGTGTTGATGTGGTTTGTGCTGATGGGCCTGAAGAAGCGCGGTTAGGGGCCGGCCGCCGCCGCATCACTCTTCAGGTCGCCAGCCTTCACGATACGGCCAATCGCAACACCGAGTGAGATGACCATGATGATGGCGCTCGCCACGCACCATGGGCAGATGGCCTTGATGAGGAAGAGCTCGGCGTACTGCAGCCACATCGAAAATATGACGCCGCACACGGCGACGATCAGCGCGATGATGCGCCCCGGAAAGCGCGGGATGAACGCCGACGCCAGCAGGATGGCGTAGGTGACCACGCCCAAGTACGCCAGTGGAACCCCTGCGAGCACGGCGTACTTGGATGACTGCACCGTGGCGCAGCCGCCACCAATGACACAGGCGGCCTCACCCCCGGTGGCCTGCTCATACGAGAGGTAGACGGTGATCCCCAGGCCGAGGATCGCCAGTACGGCCTGCGCGATGCGCAGGCGGAAGCCGGGCGCGCGCAGGGTCAGCTAACCGCCGTGACTGCCGACAGCAGCTCGGCGGCCGGGATGGCTCCTGTGAGCGTCTTCGTTCCGCCGGGGCCTGTGAGGACGAACGTCGGGGTGGCGTTGACGCCAGCTGCGGTGGCCTCGTCGCTTGCGGCGAACACGGCGTCTCCGGCAGCCTGCGCGGTGCTTGCCTTCTCCCACGTGGCCACGTCAATGCCCGGGATGGCGCTCGCGATGTTCTTGAGGAGATCCGGCGTGACCCATCCGGAGTTCTCCTGCCCCTGGTTGCGATAGAGGATGTCAGTGAAGACGAAGCCGCGGTCCTGATCCGCGGCGGCGGCGATCGCCTGTGATGCGGTGACCGAGTCGGACCCGATGAACTTGAGCGGCACGATCACGAGCTTGGCGTCGCCTGCGCGCACCGGCCCCTTGACCAGCGCAACGACGGCGCCGGTGGCTGCCTTCTCGCACACGGGACACTGCGGGTCGACGAATTCCTTCACCGTGACGGGGGCGGACGTCTTGCCGATGGTAAAGCCTGACTGCGGGATGCCCTTGGTGAGAGCGAGCACCTCGGTGGCGCCGGAAACCGATCCATCCGACGGGGTTGATGCGCTGGTCGAGGAGTCGCCTCCTGACACGCTCACCACGATGGCAACCACAACGACGATGATCGCCGCAAGAACCGCTCCGCTGATCAGCCATGCCCGACGAGACATCCGGGTCCTCTCTCTTGATCGATGACGGAGGCATGATCGCATCCGTAACGGCGCCGTGCCGTCGGGTCGGGTGCGCCAACCGCTACGACAGGTCGAAACCCATCTGATCGCCGGCCCGTGGGGCGTCGGCCGGGGGCGCCGTGGCCTCGCCTGTGGCCGCCGCGAACTGGGCGAGTTCGTCGGCCCGCTCGTTCAGTTCGTGGCCCGCATGCCCGCGTACAAGGGTGGGTGTAACAGTTGCGTGGCGGGCGATCTCCACCAGCATGCGTTCCCACAGTTCCCGGTTGGCCACGGGCTTCTTGTCGGTGGTGCGCCATCCGCGGCGCTGCCAGCCATCGATCCAGCGGTCGCTGATGGCCTTGGCCACGTATGACGAGTCGGTGACCAAAGTGACTGCCGACCCGGCCGGTGCGGCTGCAAGCCCTTCGATCGCTGCGGTGAGCTCCATGCGGTTATTGGTGCTGGGGGCCTCGGCCCCTGTGAGCACCAGTTCGCTGCCGTCGGGTGCGATGACGATGGCGGCCCATCCCCCGCGGGCAGATGCGGTGCCATTGCCAGAGCAGGCGCCATCGGTGACGACAGTGAAGGAGGATGACGCGGCGTTCATGGCGGGGGAGCATAGAAGCGCCGTGCCCAATTGGTACAGGGGCGCGTGGGTGCTGGCACGGGATGGTCGCTGGCGGTGGCATTTTGAGGCCTAGCGTCGCCGTATGGACCTTCTCTTCCACTGGCCCGCCTCCTGGGCGGATGCTGCGGGCCTCGTGGTGCTGGCCATCGTGTTGGGGATATGCGTGGTCACGGACCTGCGCACGCGACGGATCCCGGACGTGGTGGTGATTCCCGGGGTCGCCGTGACGCTTGGATTGAGATGTGCGCTGGGAACAGCGCCGTGGTGGGTGGTGGTGGGCTGGGCCGCGGTCGCGGGAGCGGTGCTTATGGTGCCGGCCCTTGTACGCCCCGAGGCCATGGGGATGGGGGATGCCAAGCTGGCAGTGCTGATCGGTGCCGCGCTGGGGCCCGCCGCCGTTGGCGCGCTGCTTGTTGCGTTGGTGGCCGGGTGCATCGGCGGTCTGACGTGGGCCGCGGCGCACGGGCGCCGGGTCCGGGGCACCGTGGTGCCATTCGCGCCATTTCTTGCGGCGGGTGCGGTGGTGGCAGTTGTGCTTCCGCTGATCATCCTGCCCTCAGCAGTTACCCGATCGCCCAGCGCCGACCACACACCCGGCGCCGCCTCGTCCGTTCGCCGTGGCCAGATCGCCGCCGTGCCCCTCCCGCGCCCTGAGGCCGGGACACCCGGGCGTCGGGCCACAGACCGTGCACGAGGTGCCGGAGCACCCGGCCCCGGTGGGTATGCTGAGCGGGAAATGGCGCTGACCTACCGAACAGCGGGCGAGTCGCACGGCCCCGCACTTACGACCATCGTCGAAGGCCTCCCGTCCGGGTTGCCGCTGACGCCCAACGACATCGACGCCGATCTCGCGCGTCGTCAACTGGGGTATGGCCGCGGCGGGCGCCAGAAGATCGAGACCGATCGCGTGCAGGTAACGGCCGGTATCCGCCATGGCCACACGCTGGGCAGTCCCGTCGCGCTCATGGTGATGAACCGCGACTTCGCCAACTGGTCGGAAGACCGCATGGCGATTTGGGAGCCCGCATCTGAGGTGGCGCCCATCACGCTTCCGCGTCCGGGCCATGCAGACCTGGCGGGTATGCAGAAGTATGAGACCGACGACCTGCGCAACATTCTCGAGCGCGCGAGCGCCCGCGAGACAGCGGCGCGCGTGGCCGCGGGAGGCGTCGCCAAGGCGCTTATCCGCCGGTACGGCATGGAGGTGCGCAGCCACGTTGTGCAGGTGGGGCCCGAGGCGGCCCCGGTGCGTGACGACCTCTCGCTCGCCGACTTCGAAGGCGTTGATGAGAGCCCCGTGCGGGCGCTTGACGCCGACGCATCTGTGCGCATGCGTGCGGCCATCAAGGCCGCGGGGCAGGACAGCGACACCCTGGGCGGCATCTTTGAGGTGTGGGTGTTTGATCCCATCCCCGGGCTCGGGTCGCACGTGAGTGGCGATGCCCGCCTGGATGGCCGCATCGGCCAGGCGGTGCTCGGCATTCAGGCGATCAAGGGTGTTGAGATCGGCGCCGGGTTTGAACTGGGGCGCATCCGGGGAAGCGCCGCGCATGACGAGATTTTCTGGAACGAGGAGAAGGGCTACCACCGCCGCACCAATCGCTCTGGTGGGCTTGAGGGCGGCATGACCCACGGTGCACCGCTTGTGGTGCGGGCCGCCATGAAGCCCATTGCCACCCTCAGCAGGCCTCTCGCGTCGGTTGATGTGCAAAGCAAGGAAGCCACGTCGGCCTTCAAGGAGCGGTCGGACATCTGCGCCGTGCCCGCGGCGGCCGTCATTGCCGAGGCCGTCATTGCGTTCGTGCTCGCGCAGGCCCTGGTTGAGAAGTTCGGTGGCGATTCGGTGGCGAGTCTCGATGCCGCGGTGGAGCGCTACCGCGGGGTTCTCGCCCAGTAGTGGCCATTCCGCGCTGGATCGCGATCGCTGGCTACATGGGAGCCGGCAAGACCACGGTGGGACGTATTACCGCCGAGATCCTCGGAGTGGACTTTCTTGACGCCGACGACTTGGTGCAAGCGCATGCGGGGCAGTCGATCCCTGAGATCTTTGCCCAGCGCGGCGAGTTGTGGTTTCGCCGCACCGAAGAGGACCTGATTCGCGATCACCTGCGCGGTGAGCCCGGCGTGCTCGCGCTGGGCGGGGGCGCGCTGGGGAGCCCCCGCACCCGCCAGTTGTTGGGCCGTGAGGCATGTGTGGCGTGGCTGAAGGTGGATGCCGAAGAGGCCTGGACTCGCGTGGGTGGCGAGCCGGGCCGCCCGCTTGCCCTCGATCACGAGCGTTTTGTGCGTCGCTGTGGTGAGCGCGAGCATGTCTACCGGGAGGCCGCCGACGTGATCCTCGATGGCGGGGCACCGCCCCAGGAGACGGCGGTGATTCTGTCGGAGTGGATCATGGATGACGGTGGACCTGACGACGAGGCGGCCGGATGATCACCGACATGGCGGCCCCGGCCCTGGTGGCATCGATCGGCGACCGCACGGTGCCCGTGTATCTGGGCGATGGAGTGCTGGATGCAGTCGGGGGCCTGCTTGTGGGCCGTGGCGAGGGCGATGGCGTGCTGGTGGTGGTGGATGACGGAATCGTGGGCGCCGCCGATCGGATTTCCGCATCGTGCGCGGCCGCCGGTCTGCGGGTGACCGTGGAGCGCGTTGCCGCGGGCGAGGCCTCGAAGAGCCTGGCCGAGATCGAGCGGCTCTCCCGTGTGGCCGCTCGCGCCGGAATCCGTCGTCGTGACGCGGTGGTCGCCGTGGGCGGCGGGGTGGTGGGTGACCTCGCGGGATTTCTGGCGGCGTCGTATCAGCGGGGGGTGCGCCTGGTGCACGTTCCTACCACGCTGCTGGCGATGGTGGACTCGTCGCTCGGCGGCAAGACCGGCGTTGATCTGCCCGAGGGCAAGAACTACGTGGGGGCGATCTATCAGCCTGTGGCCGTGGTGATGGACCCATCGGTGCTGTCGACGCTGTCTGCCCGGGAGCTCTCGTGCGGATTTGCCGAGGTGGTGAAGTACGGGCTCCTTACGGGTGGCGATCTGATGGAGATTGTGGCGGGATGGCCCGAGCTTCCCGGCCCCGCCGACTGCCTCACCGATCTGATCCGTCGCTGTGCTGGCGTCAAACTGGCCGTGGTGGAAGAAGACGAGATGGATCTGGGCCGTCGCGCCATTCTCAATCTTGGCCACACGGTGGGCCATGGCATCGAAGCCGCGGCCGGGTACGACCTGTACCACCACGGCGAGGCCATCTCGCTGGGGCTGCTCGCGGCGCTGCGCATCAGTGAGCACACGCTGGGGCTCGACCCGGTGTGGCGTGATCGCACGTTGACCACTCTGGCGCGTCACGGATTGCCGACGGTGCTCGACGGGTCCGTCTCGATTGATGAGGTCATCGACATCATGGGGCGTGACAAGAAAGCCGACGGCCGTGCGCTGAACATGGTGCTGCTGCGTGCCCCCGGAGACGTGCTGACCCACCAGGACCCCGATCCGGGCGTCGTACGCGCCGCCGTGGAGGAGTTGACCGCATGAGCCGCATCGCACTTGTACACGGGCCGAATCTGAACATGCTCGGGCGCCGCCCCTCCGAGCACTACGGCACGCTCACCCTGCCCGAACTCGAGTCGCAGGTGCGGGCATGGGGTACGGAGCGGGGGATGGTGGTGGGCACATTCCAGACCAACTTCGAAGGCGCAATGCTGGAGCACCTGCACGGCCTGGCCGGAGCGGTCGATGGCATCGTGATCAACCCCGGGGCATGGACGCACTACCAGTACTCAGTGCGCGACGCGCTCGAATCGGTGGGTGCGCCGTTCGTTGAGGTGCACCTGTCCGACGTGGATGCGCGCGAGGACTTCCGCAAGGTCTCGGTGGTGCGCGACATCGCCCTCGCCACGGTCAAGGGCAAGGGCCCTGACGGCTACCGCGAGGCGCTCGACATCCTGAAGGCCGAACTCAGCGAGTGAGCATCGAGTCGCGCCAGCAGCAGATTGACGAGGTGATCGCGGCGGAGGGGCTCGACGCGCTGATCGTGACCGATCTCATCAACGTGCGGTATCTGTGCGGCTATGTCGGCAGTAACGGCGTGCTGGTGATCACCCGGGGCCGCCGTGTGCTGCTGACCGACTCGCGGTACATGGCCGATGCCCGTGAACGCACCCGGGGCGTTGAGGTGGTGCAGGCGGGGCGCGACCTCATGGACCGCCTGGCCGACGTGGTGGGTTCCGGGCGGGTGGGGTTTGAGGCCGAGCAGGTGAGCGTGGCGCGCCAGGGCAGGTTTACCGCGCGGCTTTCATCGGTCGAACTGGTGCCCACTGCCGGTGTGGTTGAGGGGCTGCGCGTGATCAAGGAGCCCGAGGAGATTGCGGCCATCCGGACTGCGGCCGGCATCGCCGATGTTGCCTTTGGCGCGCTGATTGATGACGGGTTCGCGGGCCGCACCGAGGCGCAGGTGGCCTGGGATTTGGAAGGCCTCATGCGTGCGGCCGGTGCCGAGGGGGCGAGCTTCGACATCATCGTGGCGAGTGGCGCGCATGGAGCGCTGCCCCACGCGGTACCGCGCCCCGCGCCTGTGCAGGCGAATTCGTTGGTTGTGGTTGACATGGGCGCTCGCGTGGACGGCTATGCGTCGGACTGCACACGCACCTTCGCCACCGGGCCACTGCCACCCGATCTCGAGGAGGCCTACCGCGTGTGCCTCGATGCGCAGCGCGCAGCCCTCGCCGCGTGCCGCCCCGGTGTACATACCGGGGACCTCGACGCCGTGGCACGCGGCATTATCTCGGATGCCGGG
This sequence comes from Bifidobacterium breve, assembly GCA_945876305.1. Lineage (GTDB taxonomy): Bacteria > Actinomycetota > Thermoleophilia > Miltoncostaeales > Miltoncostaeaceae > SYFI01. The sequence goes on along the minus strand of CAMCOB010000030.1, from coordinate 4,394 downwards.
CTCGGCGAACGGTTCGGGCACGGGCTCGGGCATGGGGTGGGGCTGGACATTCACGAGCGGCCATGGCTACGGCAGGAGGGCGGGGAGGTGCTCCAAACCGGCATGGTGGTGACCATCGAGCCGGGCATCTACCTGGACGGGATCGGCGGAGTGCGCATTGAGGACCAGGTCGTCATCACCGATGACGGCTGCGAGTTGCTTACGGGCATCACCACCGATCTGATCAACACGAGCGCATAGGGAGCAGGGCGTGGGTGCCATCAGCAGCAACGATCTGAAAAACGGCTGGGTCCTCGATGTTGACGGCGATCTGGTGTCGGTCATCTCGTTCCAGCACGTAAAGCCCGGGAAGGGCGGCGCGTTCGTGCGCACCAAGCTGAAGAAGCTGGGCGGCGGAACCATGGACCGCACCTTCCGCGCCGGCGAGAAGCTCGAGCGCGTGCTCACCGAGACCAAAACCATGCAGATGCTTTACGAAGATGGCGACGGTGTGGTGTTCATGGACCACGAGACCTACGAGCAGGTGACGGTGCTGAAGACCGACATCGGGTCGTTTGATCTCATTCCCCCGAGCACTGAGGTGCAGGTGCTGTTTATCCGGGAATCGCCCTACAGCGCCGAGCCCCCGGCAACGGTGGAGCTCGTGGTCGCGCAGACTGACCCGGGCGTGAAGGGCGACACGGTTTCGAACGTCACTAAGCCCGCACTGCTGGAGACCGGCGCCACGGTGAATGTTCCGTTGTTTGTCAACGAGGGAGACCGCATCAAGGTGGACACCCGCAGCCGGGAGTACGTGAGCCGCGCATGAGCACTGACGCCCTCAAGGGCATCGGCCTGGTCGATGTCACCCTGTCGGATCTGGGAACCCCACCGTGGGGTTCCCGCATTGCGCCGGACGAACTGGGGTCGGCCGCCGCCGCCCTGGCGCCGGAGGGCGCGCGGGTACTGGAGGCCATGGACCCATCTGCGGCCCGGGCCTGCATGGATGGCCGCACGGAGAGCCCCCTCGACCGCCTGCGCGTGGTTGCCCGGTTTGCGGGCAGTACGCCGGTCGGCCTGGTGCTGGCGAGCCATACCCTTCTCGGCGATGTCGCCGTGGGACCAGGTGTGGCCCGGCGTCTGGTGCAGTCGGCTGCGATGAGCGGCGTCAGTCGGGTACGGGCATTCGACGCACTGAACGACCCAGAATCGCTGCGCCCGATCGCCGAGGGGGCCGGCGAGGCCGGCGTGGCGTTTGTGCCCACGCTGCTGCTTGGCCCGTGGCCCGAGGCATCGGACCCGCGCTGGGTGGAGGAGGCCATCGCTCTCACGTCGCTGCCGGGCGCTGTCGCGCTCTGTGTGTCGGATGTGGGCTGCAACCTCACGCCAATGCGCCTCGGCGCGCTTGTTGCCGAAATCGTGGCCGTGTCGCCGATCCCGGTGGAGGTCTCGGTGCGTGCGCCCGGTGGCCTCGCCTCGATGTCCGCGCTTGCGGCCGCGGTGGCTGGCGCCGACGCCATTCATGCCGCCGTAGGCGCCGTTGCGCTTGTGGCCGGTCGGCCGTCGGCAGAGGCGCTGGAGGCTGCGCTGCACGGTGGTGACCGCGAGCTCGACGCCAGGCGCGAGTCGCTGGAGGAGGCCGGCCGGGTTATCTGGCCGCTGGTGCCACCCGAGCGGGTGCGCCGTGCCGCCGAACTGGCAGGGGGGCCGCAGGTCAGTTTGCCGCCCGATCTTGCCGCCGGGCTCACCGCGCGTCTTGCGCGTCAGGGTCTTGCTGGCCGCCTTCACGAGGCAGCTGACGAGTGCGCTGCCGTGTCGCGCGATCTGGGGGGAGTGACTCTCGCGCCGCCGATCGGTGAGGACATCGTGTCGCAGGCTGCGCAGCACGTGCTTGATGGTGTGCGTTGGCGCGAGACCACGCCGGCGCTCGCGGTTGTCGCGATGGGCGGCCGCGGCCGCCTGCGCGGCCCGGTGGCCGATGCGGCAATGGCCGTGGCCAGGGGGGCCGCGGTGTCCATTCCCACCCCCGACCTCGATGCCGTTCTCGCAGCAGCACCGTCAGATGTATCGGAAGAGGACGCCATCGTCCTCGCACAGTTTCCCGACTCCGGCCGCCGACTGCTCGATCGCCGCCGTTCGCTGGCATCGGAGGAGTCGGGTGATGCCGGGCCGGGCATTGACCGCGGCCTGCTGGAGACGCTGATTGAGGTTGTTGAGGGTGCGGGGCAGTCGGAGGTGAGCGTGGAGATCGGCGGCGCCCGCGTGACCGTGCGGCCAGCGGCGCCCGCCGGTTCGGCAGCGTCGGGCCCGGTTGTGCAGGCGGATGATGGACACCGCGTGGAGAGCCCGATGGTGGGCACGTTCTACTCAGCACCGAATCCGGAATCCGGACCCTTTGTGGCGGTTGGCGATCGGGTGGTGCAGGGGCAGACCCTGTGCATTATCGAGGCCATGAAGATCTTCAATGAGATCACTGCCGACCGGGCGGGCACCGTGCGCGAGATCAAGGTGCAGAACGCCGAGCCCGTGGAGTTTGGGCAGGCCCTCTTCATTCTCACGCCATGAAGCTGCTCGTCGCCAATCGCGGGGAGATCGCGGTTCGGGTTATCAGAACCGCACTGGAGCTGGGTATCCCCACTGTGGCCGTGTACTCCACGGCCGATGCCAACTCACTCGCAGTCGAGATGGCCGACGAGGCCGTGTGCATCGGTCCGCCGGCAGCGCGCGACTCGTACCTCGACGTTCGAAACGTCATCGGGGCCGCTGAGGTCACCGGATGCGACGCCGTGCACCCCGGCTATGGGTTCCTTTCAGAGAATCCCGACTTCGCCACCGAATGCGCCAACAACGGCATCCGCTTCGTGGGGCCCGCGCCCGAGGTGATGGCGCGCATGGGCGACAAGATCCGGGCGAAGGAAGCCGCCACCCAGGCCGGCTTGCCGGTGCTCGGGGGGTCTGAAGGTGGCGTGACCGATGTGGCAGCGGCCCGGGGGGCTGCCGAGGCAGCTGGCTTCCCGATTCTGCTGAAGGCATCTGCCGGTGGTGGGGGCCGGGGCATGCGTCGCGTCGACAGCGCAGATGAGCTGGAGCGCGCGTTTGAGAACGCCTCACAGGAGGCCCTGGCTGCATTCGGCGACGGCTCGCTGTACGTAGAGAAGCTGCTTGAAGGTGCACGCCACGTCGAGGTGCAGGTGCTGGCTGACGGCATGGGCGGCGTACTCATCTGCGGTGACCGCGAGTGCTCCATTCAGCGCCGTCACCAGAAGGTGGTGGAGGAGGGGCCGGCGCCAAACCTGCCGGATGCCACCCGCGAGCGCATGCACGCCGCCGCCGAGGAGGCGTGCCGGGCCTGGGACTACAAGTCGGCAGGCACGCTTGAGTTTCTCGTGGACAAGCACGGGGAGTTCTACTTCCTGGAGTTGAACGCACGGCTGCAGGTGGAGCATCCGGTCACCGAGCTGGTGAGCGGGCTGGACATCGTCGCCGAGCAGCTGCGGGTTGCCGATGGCCAGCTGCTGAGCCGCACCGGGCGCATTGAGGCAAACGGGCACTCCATTGAGTGCCGTATCAACGCCGAGGACCCTGCCTTTGATTTCCGGCCGGCTGCCGGCCGGTTGGATGAGTTCCGCCTGGCGGCGGGCCCGGGTGTGCGCGTGGACACCTACTGCCGGTCCAAGGGCTACGTGCCCCCGTACTACGACTCGCTGCTCGCCAAGCTGTGTGTGTGGGCCCCCGATCGCCCGCGAGCGGTGGCCCGCATGCAGCGTGCCCTCGACGAGAGCGTTGTCACCGGACTGCCCACCACGCTGCCGCTGCTGCGTGAGATCTCGCGCGATGAACTTTTTGCAACGGGCTCGTACACCACGGGGTTTCTGGTGGACCGGGCGGAATTTCTTCCATCCATGGGCGGCGGCGCGTCATGACCGGCCCGGTCTCACGGCGTGAGGCACGCAGGCAGGCGGTGGTACTGCTGTACCAGCGCGATGTCACCGGTTTGTCGCTTGATGAACTGAAGGCCAACGGGGCACGCGCGGGCGATTACGCGGCCGATCCGTTCACCGAGGCGCTGGTGGCTGGCGTGGATGCCGATATCCCGGCAATTGACGAACGCATCACGGCCGCCGCCAAGGGCTGGACTGCTGATCGCATCGCGCCCCTCGAGCGGGCGATCCTGAGGGTTGCGGTGTACGAGATCCGCACGGGAGAGGTACCGGCTCCCGTCGCGATTGACGAGGCGGTGGAGATGGCGAAGAAGTGGTGCGCCGCGGAGGCCCCGGGGTTTGTGAATGGCATCCTCGGCCGGATTACCCGTGAAGGTGGCGAAGCCGCCGCATGAGCGCCCGCGACGAACTGGCGCAGGCGACCGCCCGGCTCGAGAGCTTGGCTGTGCGAATTCGGGAGGCCGCCAACACCCC
>CAMCOB010000029.1 GCA_945876305.1 Bifidobacterium breve | reverse complement strand
TCACCGGGTCCGAGGCCCAGCAGGCTCTGCGGGTCGAGGCGGGAGTCCTGGCAGGCCACCACGGCCAGACGCAGCGTCGGTTGTACTGCCAACTCGCCGGCGTTGAAGCCCTTGGCCCATTCGTCGGCGTTACCGACAAGACGATCGATCAGGTTCATGCCCCTGATGATGCCGAATGGGGCGGGCGTCGTGGGGGGAACCGCACGCGGCGGATCCCCCCACGGCCGCGACTACTCGGCTGCAGGTGCCTCAGCATCGGCGGCCTTGCGTGCTGGCGGGCGACGGCGCTTGGGCTTCTCGTCGGCGGGTGCCTCGGCGTCGGCCGCTGCCTCCGCTGCCGGGGCATCGTCGGCCACCTTCTTCTTGGCCGGGGCACGACGACGCTTGGGCTTCTCGTCGGCGGGTGCCTCGGCGTCGGCCGTTGCCTCCGCTGCCGGGGCCTCGTCAGCCACCTTGGCGGCGCTGCTGCGGCGCACGCGGCGACGAGTCGGTGCTGCGGCCTCTTCGACCTGAACCTCGGCACTGGGCGTCTCGCCAACCACGGCGAGGCCTTCCTCGGCAGCCTGCTCGGCGGCAACGTCCTCGTCGGCGACCGTTTCGAGGTCGTCCGGCGTGGGCTCGCCATCCACCATGTCATCGGCCGATGCGCGACGGCGACGGCGACGCGTGCTGCGTGCCGGCGGGGCACTTGGGTCATCCTCCGTCACACCCGCGGCCGCCACCTCGGCGTCCACCTCGGGGGTGAGCAGCACCATGTCCTCGTACGTGATGGGCTGATCGAGCGACGGCATCTGACCCAGATCCGGGTCGGGCGTGGGGGTGACGAACACCTCGAACACGTCGGCATCGGTGTCGGTGTCACCGGCGGAGGCGCTCGCGTCGGCGCGACCACCACCGCTGCCGCCACCCTCGCCACGACGACCGCGACGTCGGCGTCGGCGGGGATCGCCGTTCCCGGAATCGCTGTCACCGTCGTTCTCGACAGCGGCTGCTGCGGCTGCGGCGGGTGCATCCGCGAACGACACGCGGTACGTGCCGCTGCGGGGGTCGGTCTGCAGCGAGATGCCGGCCTTGTCCTGGGAACTCTCAAGGAACTTGCTGAAGGTCGAGAAGCCGATGGCCGACTCGTCGAACGCCGGGTCCTTGCGGCGCATGGCGTCCTTCACCACGCTGGCCAGCGGCAGCTCCACGCTCTCGCGCTGCAGTGCCAGCATCGACTCCGCCAGGAGCGCGACCGGATCCTTGCGCGGGGCGCCGCGGCCACCGCCACGACGTGACGACGATGCAGACGACGACGCGATGCTGTCGTAGAAGATGAACTCGTCACAGTTGGCGATGAGCAGCTCGCTTGAGCTCTCACGGTTGCCCATACCGATGACGCGCTTGTTCAGCTCGCGCAGCTTTCCCACGAGCGGCGTGAAGTCGCTGTCGCCCGAGACGATGACGAAATTGTCAACGTGCTCGCGCGAGTACGCGAGCTCCATGGCGTCGACGGCCAGCTTGATGTCGGCGCGGTTCTTGGCGCCCTCGCGGGCGGATGGCATCTCAATGAGTTCGAGTCCTGCGTTCTGCAGGTCGATCTTCGCCTCGCGGTAGCGGCTCCAGTCCGCGTACGCGCGCTTGACCACCACGCGACCCTTCTCCGCCAGACGGCTGAGAACCAGATCAATGTCAAAGTCGCCGCGAGACTTGGCGCCGGGACGGGCCATGTTCTCGAAGTCGACCAGCACGGCGAGCACGTGCTCAGCCATGGGGTACCTCCAAATCGAATTGTCGTGCCCCTCATGCGGGGGCTGGTCATGCGGCCGTGGCCACACTCCCGCCCGTGGGCAAGAGTCGGGTGACTGTATCAGCGCCTGCTGTCGGCCCTGTTTGCGTTGCCGCCCTGAGCGACTCATAGAGATCCCACTCCTTATCGAAGGTGCGATTCCACGTGAGGTCGGTGAGGTCAGGGGTGCGTCGTTCGTGCAGCAGCGCCGTCTCAACGCCACGCGCGAGTGCGGCTGCATCTCCGGGCTGCACGAGCACGGCGCCGCGGCTGCCGAGCACGTCGCGCAGGCCTCCGCCCCGGGCTGCCACAACCCGGGTTCCGGTGGCCAGCGCCTCAAGGGGCGCGAGTCCGTATGTCTCATCGGGATTGGGGTGCACGAAGCAGTCCCCGGTTGCCATCAGGCGCGCAAGGTCTGTGCGACCGGCGATATGACCGAGCATCATCACTCGTTCGCCCACACCCAGACGCTGGGCGCGGCGCACGAGGGCTGAACGGACGGGGCCGGATCCGGCGATCGCGAGCACTGCCGGCGTGCGAAGTTCGGCGAGCATGTCGATAAGCAGGTCAACGCGCTTCTCGCTGGAGAGGCGCCCGGCGTGTACCAGCAGCGGGGTTCCCGTCGGGGCCAGACGCGCATGGAGCGTGGGATCGGGCTTCGCATTCAGGAAGACCGACTGATCGACGCCGAGCGGGATCACCACCGGCATGGCATCGCCGCGTGCGGCGATGCGGTCGCAGAGCGACTCAGAGGTAACGATGACCGCATCCGGGGCGGTGAGGGCGCGATCCTGCACGTAGCCCAGCACGGCTCGTACCGGCGTGCGAACGGCGGGCGTAAGCCCGGCCGCGCCGCTCTCGAGCTCGGAGTGGATGACCATCGCAACGGCCGCTCCGTTGGCTCGGGCCCAGTTGCGAATTGCCTGGGGGTGCGCGGTGGCGTCGTGTACGACCACGACATCGGGACGCAGGTCATCGAGCACCGACGTAAAGCGTGACGCCCACGGCGCGAGGCGATAGCCGGACTGGCGGTTGAGGAGCACCCCGGGAACCTCGATGAGCGGGCTCCCATGAAACATGCACGATCGTGCCGTGGCAGCCGGCACGATCACCGCGTGATCTTTCGCATTGGCCGATGCGTACTCGGCCTTGGCGCAGAGGTAGGTATGGATGCCACCCGAGGTGGGCGAGAACCACTGCGTGAGGTCGGCCACGCGCATCAGAGCACTCCCATCTCGACCGGGCGTCGTGGCGTCTCGGTCCGGAGTTCGCGGCCACGCGCAACGTCGCGGTACTCATTGGCGAGACGCACGAAGACGTCATCCCACGTGGCGTGGCTCACCATTGCCTCCCGCGCACGGCGCCCCATCGATATCCGCAGATCGCGATCAAGCAGGAGCGGGCGCAGCGCCATGGCCAGGTGCCGAGGGCCATCGCTGATGCTCAGCGTGCCGGTCACGCCGTCGGTCACCTGTTCGCCGATCGCCGTTCCCATCGGCACGACCACGGGGAGGCCGCTGGCCTGGGCCTCGAGCACCACTTGCCCAAAGGTCTCGGTGACAGACGGCAGGCAGAAGATGTCGGCCGATGCGTACAGGGCAGCGAGGCGGTCACCGGTGAAGGGGCCGAGCAGGCGGTGCCGGGTGCCCGCGACGCGTGCCGCAAGGGCATCGCGATGTGGGCCATCTCCCACGAGGGCCACGCGCAGATCGACGCCGTCCTGCTCCAACAGGTCGGCGGCATCCAGCAGAAAGTCGAGCCCCTTCTCCTGGGACAGGCGCGACACCGCGAGCACGGTGACGCCATCGCCGCCCAGGCGGCGATGGGCGAAGAATCCGCGCCGCTCGGGGTTGAACTGCGTCGTATCCACTCCTCGGCCCACCGTCCGCACGCGCTCAACGGGAAGCCCTTCTTCGGCGAGTCCGTCGGCCATGTGGAGGCTCGGCACCAGAATCCGGTCGGCCTGCCGGTGCACCCACGCACTGCCGGCCCGTACGGCCTCGGCCGCAAGGCGGTCGCCGGTGAGCGCCAGGGTGTAGCGCGCAAGCTGCGTCGAGTGGCTAGTGATAAAGGGGATGCCCAGAATGCGCGCGGCGAGAATACCCGCGAGCCCCAGCGGTCCGAGCGTGGCCGCGTGCACCACCCGCGCGTCGCGGCGCTCGAGGGTGTCGAGCACCTCGGCGATGGATGGGATGCCCAAGGTCATCTCTCCATCCCGGTACGCAGGCATCGGCAGACGGGCGAGCGGGCGGATGCGAATGAGGCCGGGCGTATCAACCGGCGAGTCGCCAAAGGCGACAACCGTCGTATCGAGCCCGAGCGCGTCGGTGCGGTCTGCAAGGCGCCGCATCATTCCGGCCACGCCGTTGAGGTCATCGAAGGTGTCGGTGAACACCACAGTGGTGGCCTGGGGCTCTCCGGCATCGGGGTTGCCGAAGAAGTCGTGGGCAATACCACGCGCGTGGCGCGCCTCGGATGCGTGATACCCCGCTGCAGCCATGTAGGGAGCGGCGAGGGCCGTGGCACCGAGCATCAGTGCGATGCGATCCGTGATGCCCGCAAGACCCGGCCGCGCGTTGTCACCTGCCATCGCCCGGCGCAGGATCTCGCGCTGCGCCCAGTCCGTGGCCACTCGATAGCGTGCGTGGCTGCGCCGCGCCCCTTCCTCAATGTCGTCGAGGCGCTGCCAGTCGGCCCGCAGCGCGGAGTCGCGCGCGAGCGAGCGCCGACCTCGCTGTGGGATGCCCTCGGCCATAGGGAAGGGGTGCTGCATGACCTCGGATGCCATCGTGCGCAGATCGGCTGGCACCGGGCAGTGTCCCCGGTCGGTCGCCGCCTTGATGGCGAGCCCCATCATGGCGTGGGACAGGGCCGCGGTCGAGCCGTGTGCACCCGCCAACGTGGTGCGCCCAGCCGTGATGTGGGCGAGCAGGGTGCCGACATCGTGGGAGTCGGGGGTCTCGGTCCATGTGGCGGCGGCGTCGATGAGTCCGTGGTCGTCGCTGCCGGCAGTGAGCGAGGGCACGCCAGATCCTGCGGGGGCGAGGTCGTGCATGTTGGCGAGCTTGGCCAGATACTCGGGCGTGGCCGCCTGCGCGATGCGTACGGCGGTCTCGTTGCCCACTCGGCTTCGCGCCCCGTTGCGCCCCTCCCAAACCGGAAAGAGCAACAGGCAGCGCTCAAGGTGATCGGCGGTGAGGCGGGCACCAATGCGCTGGAGGGGGTGGGCGAGCGCGTGCGTGATCTGGCGGCTGCGGAGCACCCCCACGAGGTCATGCACGCTTGCCCGCGCACGATCGATCTCGGCGAAGTCGGCCTCGTCAATGTCCCAGCACAGCACATGGAGAGGGGTGCCATCTTCGGGAAACCACGTGGTGGCCTCCACGCTCACGAAGGCGTCAGGGTGGTGTGCGATCTCGAGTGCACCGTCAATTGTGTCGTGATCGGTGAGGGTCACAAACGACATGCCCCGTCGCTTGGCCGCCTGGTAGGCGTCCTCTGGTGCGGTGTACGACTCCGGCAGGCTCGCGCTCTGCAGAAACCAGTTGCCGGTCTTCGTTGATGCGCGCGAGTGGAGGTGCAGATCAACCCGAATCAACGAACGCTCCCATGTGTCCTCGTCATGTCCAGACGATCCAACGTGGAGCGGCGGACGCGCAGGGGGTCTCGGGTGCCCAAATCTGACACCCGTGTAACAAACGAGCGCAAATCGGCAAATGAGTGTCAGTGCTGTTCCCACGGCCTCGGTCATGCGCGGTGGCCTAGACTCGCTCGCGGCCCGGAGAGGCCCCGATGGCAAACGATTGAAGAAAGGTCACGAATGTCGACAGAGCCCCAGGTGGAAGGCACGCTTTCCGTCACCGATAGCCGTACGGGCCAGACGTACGAGTTCCCGATCACTGACGGGACCGTCCGTGCGACGGACCTGCGTCAGATCAAGACATCTGACGATGACTTCGGGCTCATGACCTACGACCCGGCGTTCATGAACACCGCGTCGTGCCGTTCGGCCATCACGTACCTCGACGGCGACGCCGGCGTACTGCGCTACCGCGGCTACCCCATTGAGCAGCTGGCTGCGAAGAGCACCTTCCTTGAGGTTGCATGGCTCCTGATCCATGGCGAGCTGCCCACGGCCAAGGAGCTTGAGAGCTTCGAGACGCAGATCGTTGACCGCATGGTGGTGCAGGCGGAGGTCGGCGAGTCGATCAAGGCATTCGCCAAGGATGCCCACCCCATGGGAATCCTCGAGGCCGGCTTCGGTCACCTTTCCACGCTGTACCCCGAGGCGAAGCAAGTTGAGAGCGGCCCTGAGCGCATGGAGGCGATCATCAACACGATCGCCAAGATGCCGACCATCGGTGCCATGGCGTTCCGCCACAACCAGGGCAAGGACATCGTCGCCCCGGACCCCTCGCTCGACTACAGCACCAACATTCTCAAGATGTTCTTCGGTGCCGACTACGAGGTGGACCCCCGCCTCGTCCGCGCGCTCGACATCCTCCTCATCCTCCACGCCGACCACGAGCAGAACTGCTCCACCTCCGCGGTGCGTGCCGTCGGATCGTCACAGGTCGACACCTACTCGGCCGTCAACGCCGGCATCGCCGCCCTTTACGGGCCGCTGCACGGCGGTGCCAACGAGGCCGTGCTGGTGATGCTGCGCGAGATCGGCTCGTCCGACAACGTGTCCGACTTCATGGACAAGGTGAAGAGTCGCGAGGCGCTGCTCATGGGCTTTGGTCACCGCGTGTACAAGAACTACGACCCGCGCGCGACCATCATCAAGGGCGCCTGCGACGACGTATTCGAGGTCACCGGGGTCAACCCGCTGCTTGAGGTGGCCGTGGCACTTGAGACCACCGCGCTGGCAGATGACTTCTTCATTCAGCGCAAGCTCTACCCGAACGTCGACTTCTATTCCGGCCTCATCTACGAGGCACTCGGCATTCCCACCGAGATGTTCACAGTCATGTTTGCCATCGGTCGCGCCCCGGGTTGGGTTGCGCAGTGGCTTGAGATGATTCAGGACAAGGACCAGAAGATCTCCCGCCCACGCCAGGTCTACATCGGTTCCGGCGAGCGCGACTACGTCGAGGTATCGGCACGCTAGATGGCACTTCGCCCCGTCTGGCCCACGTGGCCCGGCGGGGCGCGCCATCGCATGCGCACCGTATGAGCGACGCCCCCAACACCCAGGTGTGGACCGAGATTATCGGTGCCCTTGAGGACCTGATGCCGCCGGAGTGGTCGCGTCAGGCCCGCGAGTCGGGTGACACATCGTGGATGCGCGCCATCCTGCTGGTTGACGCCCATGATCGCCTTGTGGCGCCGACCCCGCTCGAGCACGTCTCGCGCACGCTGCACGATCTCGCAAAGCAAAACGGTAACGATGCCGAGGCTGCGGGCTGGGAGGCACTGCACATGCAGCGCCGCGAGGCACGTCGCCTGTTGCTGGTGAAGATTGAGGAGTTGGGCCCCACCGTCGTTGATGGCGAGCCGGGCGCCCTCCTGGCGCGCGCGCTCAACTCCGTCGCGGTGGTTTAGCGGTCCGAGCCTGACTCCGGTGCCGCCGCACGCAGCACGCGCGGGGGAAGCAGGGCCACCAGCGATCCGCCACCTGGCCGTGGCGATGTCAACGAGATCACTGCCGCCTGCGGTCGGCGAAACCCGATCTCGCCACACCCGGTGATGTCGGACAGCGCATACGTGAGCCCCGGCTGGTGCGAGCACGCCACGATCACGTGCGCATCCGGAAAGTCGATCACCAGATCGAGCAGGTCGTCGGTCGTCATTCCCGGGGCCAGCCTCGGATCGTCGTGCAGCGCGCACCCCGCGGCCCGGGCCACCATCTCGGCGGTCTGGTGGCAGCGGATGAGTGGGCTCGACACCACGACGTCCGGCCGTATGCCGAGCGCCACAAGACCTTGGGCTGCGAGGTCGGCATCAGCACGGCCGGCAGTGGTGAGTTCGCGCTCGTCATCGGTGGGGCGGGAATCGATGTCCTCAGCCACGCCGTGGCGCAGAAGCACCAGCACTTGGTGGGCGCCCTGGCTCATCCGAGCGGTGGCACCTGTGCCACCAGCAGTGATGACGCCACAACGATGATGAGTGTCACACCGATTTCGACCCAGGCATTTCTACGCACGATCGCGAGCGTGGCGGTATTGGGAGTCCCCGCCCGGCGAAGTGCCAACACGATGCGGCGCGACCGGAGTGCCAAGACGCCCGCGATGGCCAGCAGCCCGATCTTCACGAGGATCGTCCAGCCATACGAGGTGCGCCACAGGTCGGCGGGGCTGCTCATCTGGCCGAATGCGCGAACCACGCCAGAGAGCACGACGAGCCCCACGGCGATGAGGGCGAGAGCCGAGAACCGGGCCAGCAGAATGCCCCCGATGGTGCGGCCGTCGGCGCCGGCCACCTTTGGCAGCCGGAGTACCCAGATGGTGACGATGATCAGGCCACCCACCCACCCGGCGGCGCAGGCGGCGTGCAGGGCATCAGCGGGTACCTGCAGAGTTGGCAGCGAGGTCACCGATGCGTGGCCCTGGGCAGAGATGGATCCCAGTGCCACCAGCGACGCGGCGAGCATGACGATTCCCGGCCACAGGCCGCCATCGGCATCGTCCGGCGGCGGGGCCTCACCACTGCGGTATTCGACGAGAAAACGCCACACGCCGAGCGCAAACAGCACGAACAGCGCCAGAGTGCGGATTTGCAGCAGATCACCAAACCGCGTGTCGGCCAGCACGCGTACCACTCCCGCGGGGTCACCGAGCGCCCCCCACACACTGATGCCGAGCGCACTCGCGGTCTTCACCACCAGTACGTACGCCTCACCCAGCAGCGACACGAGCGCCAGTGCACCGAACCCAATCCACCACGAGTCGCGTGACCACGCGAGCGCGGCATCCTGCGATGCGCGCCCAATGCGGGGTGGGGGGCGCCATGCCGCGCGCCAAATCAGCAGGCGAAACAGCATCAGGGCCACGAGGCCGCCGATACCCACCATCTCGACCCACCGTGCACTCACAGCCCAGACCGACGTTTCTGCGGGCCCGCTCGCACCGCCGGCGCCCCCGAGGTATGGCGCACCGATCGGAACGTCGCCCACGGCGAACACGGCGGCCCCACCCACGATGTGCCCGTCGGCTGACACCACGCGCCACTGCGTGGTGTAGGTGGCGGCAGGCAGGCTGCGCGTGAGCGGGATTGTGAGCAGATGCGAGTTGCCCGCCGGTACCTGCGCGGAGCCACGCACCACCGATTCACCGGTGGCCGTCACCACCGATGCGTCGGTCGGCGAGAGCAACTGGATGGCCTCCGAGAAGGTGACCTGCACGTCGGCAGGCGATCGATCGATCCGCTGGCGATCGTCCGGGGCGATCTTCTCGACCACCGCATGCGCCATGGCGGCTGGGGTCCACGCGAGCGTGGATCCGACGAGTATCGCCAGAAGGGCAATGATGAGCGCGCGGGCGCGTGGACGGGATCGCACGAGGCCTTCAGCCTATCGGCGATCGGCCATTATGGGCGCGCTCGGGTAGCGTGGCGCCGTCGCATGATCAAGCACCCGGAGGAACTCGTGAGCGGACTGGTGGACGGAAAGCGGGCCCTCGTGGTGGGCGTCGCCAACAAGCGCAGCATCGCGTGGGCGATTGCACGGCGTCTCGACGCCGAAGGCGCACGTGTGGCCCTCACGTTTCAGGGCGAGCGGGTCGAGAGCGATGTGAGCAAGCTCGCCGCCCAGCTGACCAACGGCCCCGTGCCCGTCGTGCCCATGGATGTGCAGGACGAGGCGCAGATGGATGCCGCCGTGGCGTCGGTTGCCGAGTCACTTGGCGGTATCGACATCCTCGTGCATGCCGTGGCCTTCGCCCGGGCAGATGATCTGGGCGGGCGGTTTATCGGTACCTCGCCCGAGGGCTTTCATCTGGCGCTCGACATCTCGGCGTTTTCGCTGGCCGCACTGGCACAGCGGGTTGAGCCGCACATGCAGGCGGCCGGTGGCGGATCGATCGTGACGCTGTCGTACCTGGCTGCCGAGCGCGCAGTGCCCGGATACAACGTCATGGGCATTGCGAAGTCGACGCTCGAGTCGATTGTGCGCTACCTCGCCTGGGACATGGGTGAGCACGCTGTGCGGGTGAACGCACTGTCGGCTGGTCCGGTGCGCACGCTTGCCGCGCGCGGTATTCCGGGCTTCGGTGACATGGCCGAGATGGCCGCGAAGAAGTCGCCGCTTCGCCGCGAGATCGATGCCGACGAGGTGGCCGATGCCGCGCTGTTCCTGTGCTCGTCGCTCGCCCGTGCCGTCACGGGGGAGACCCTGCACGTTGACGCCGGCTATCACGCGATGGGGCTCTGACCCCGCCGCCCGCGTCAGATCTGGAAGTCGGGCGCCCCGCCACTGAGCAGGTCGGCCAGCGTGACGGCCTCCATGGCGTGCCCCGCAGCATCGCCGGCCGCGCGCCACACATCGCCGATCGCCGCGAGCCCGGGCGGGTAGGCGACGTCGTTGGGGTCACGGCCCGCCACCTGGATGATGGGTCCGTCAATGACCCGCACGATCTCGGCCACACCGATGTCTGCGGGGTCGCGGGCGATGCGGTACCCGCCGTCGGCGCCGCGCTTGCTGTCGACGAGCCCCGCCCGGCGTACCTCGGCCAGGATGCCCTCGAGGAAGCGCGGGGGGATGTCGCCCTCCCGCGCCATCCGGTCAACGGTGACGGGTGGCGCATCCGGCCCCGAGAGGCGGGCGAGCACGAGCAGTGCACGCACGGCGTAGTCGGCTTTGGCGGAGATCCTCATGCGGGGCGGGCGGTCGGTTTCATGGCTGATCGAGGCTACCAGCGGTGACTTCGCGCACGGTCAAAATCGGGGTGGTGGCCGATACGCATGTGGGCGAGACCCTTCCCGTGCTCCCGGAATCGGTGCTCGAGGCGCTTGCCGGCAGCGATCTCATCCTGCACGCCGGTGATATCACCTGTATGTCGGTGCTCGACCGGCTTGGTGAGATCGCACCGGTGGTGGCGGTGCAGGGCGACCACGACCGCGACGCGGGCATCGACTTGCCCACGGCGCGAACAATCACCGTGCGCGGCAGGCGTATCGGGCTGGCGCATGGTCGTCGTGCCCGGGCCATTGAGATGCCCGCCGCAGGCCTCAGCCTGGCCCGGCGCCGGGCGGTGCTGCTGGGTCTGCACCGCAGCCTGCGGCGGCAGTTCGGACCAGTTGACCTGATCGTGCATGGGCACCTGCACATGCCGGTGCATACGGAGGTGCGCGGAACGCGTGTGTTCTCGCCTGGTGCGGTGTACATCCCGGAGGTACGCGAGATGTCCGAGAAGACCGGCATCAAGGGACGGGCCTATATGCGGTTTCGCGAATCGCTCGCGCCCGACGAGCGCCTTCCAGCAGTGGGAATGGTGCAGGTGGGCCCTGACGGACTGTCGTGCGAGCGCATCATTCTGCCGATGCCCTGACAGGCGTCCGACCGCCCGGGTATTGTGATTTCCGCCGGAGGGAATGGATCACCGGTGCACACGCCGGGCAGTTGTGATGCATTCCCAACGGAGGCCGATGCCCGACCTGGGAGCGTTCGAACATGACCGCAGATGTCGCCTATTCCTTCCGCAACGCGCACGATGAACTCGAGCGCGCCGTGGCCGACTATCTGGCCATCTCGCGTGGGTCGCATCTCTACGCCGACAACGACGCCCACACGGCCGCCGAGTCGAAGGCGTGGGAGCGCATGATGTTGTTGCGTGATCGCGCCGATGCCGAGCCAACACCCGCCGGAGCCGCAGCGGTCTAGCTGGGCCACTCCGCGGTGGCATCGCGGAGTGGGATCTCCACCCCGGTAACTGCGCCCGTGCATGGCGAGGATTCCACCGTCACCTCGCCAGTGACGAGCGCTGCCATGCGGGCGTTACCGCGGTCGCAGGTGCGCCGCCCTGGGTCCCCCGGGGCCAGCTGGTCAGGCCCCGCGCTCCCGCTCCGCACGCTCGGCAGCCCGCTCTTCGTCGCTACGAACCATCTCCGCGAAGCGCGCGATGATTTCGTCGGGCACAGGACCGTCGGGCGGTTCCTCAATTGTGTACGCCGGCGGCGCAGGTGTGACCGGCTCGGGGTCTGCCTCAGGATCGTCATCGCGCACGATGGCGGGCTGCTCACCTGTCACGGCGGTATCGACAGGCAGCAGCAGCTCGTCGTCGTGCGGAATGACATCGAGCTCGCCCGTGGTCTCGAGCACTTCCGGCTCGTCGGCCGCCTCATCGACCTCGACGCGGGAGACGGACTCCGCGTCGTCGGCGCCCTGCTCCTCAATGCGCTCACCGGCCGCACCGAGCGGCACCCCCAGCGGGGTAACGGTCTCATCGAGAATCCCCGGCCCGGCGTCGGCCGGCACCTCCGGCATGGGCACGTCGCCGATCACGGCGCCGTCATGCTCAATGACCACGCGGTAGCGGTCAATGTGCGGAGCGTGAACGAAAAGGATGCGCCGCCACTCGTCCGAGCCGGCCTGACGGGCCGCGCTTTCGGTGCGGTAGGCGCCCACTTCGCTGCGCTGGGCGTCCGCAGGGCTCCCCTGCACTCCCACCACTGCGACCAGGTAACTCTTTCTCAGGCCCACTGTCGCCGTCCTCATCGTCGACCCATTCGCTGGTGATGCTACCGGCTGGCCTCGGGAGACCGGGCCGGGGGGTCTGCCGCTCGTTAGCCTTGCCGCCGTGAGCATCGGATCCTTCCACCATGTGGCCGCCTGCGTTGATGACGCAACCGCCTCGGCTGATGTCATCCGCCTGGCCCAGAAGGTGGTGAAGACCGGTGGCCGTATTTCAGTCGTGCATGTGCTGGGCGGCCCGCCGTTCAGCGAGTCGGTGATCGCGGCCATTGGCGGTGCCTTTGGTGGTTCGCCGCTCATCGACTCCACGGCGTCGCACCGCCAGATCGCGGAAGCGCTTCTTGAGAGCGTGTGTGAGGACATCCCCGGCGCCGTGCCCGTGCTGCTCGACTCGCACGACGCCGACTCGGCCCCCGACGCCGTGGTGCGCTGGGCCGAGGACGAGGGCGCCGATGTGCTGGTGGCCGCCGCGCATCGCGGTGCGCTTGACCGTGCGTTGCGCCTTGTGGGCTCCTTCAGCGGGCACCTGAGTCACCACGCAACGTGCCCCGTGCTGCTTCTGCCGCACGGCGTCACCTTCGGCGACGATTAGCCCCGCTTCGGCGGGAGTGG
>CAMCOB010000028.1 GCA_945876305.1 Bifidobacterium breve | reverse complement strand
ACGAACCCGAGGGTGCGGGAGAGGATTCCGAAGAGGGCGACGACGGCTGCCGCCCGCGCCACCTGCCGGATGCTCATGGGGTGGGCGCCAGCCCGTAGAGGGTGCGGACCCCCGTGAGGATCAGCCGCCCGTCCACGCCCACCGCGGGCGTGTAGCGCCCATCGCGGAACGTGAAGGCTCGACGCCCGGTCGTGGTGTCAAGGGCGTACGTACGCCCGTGCCGCGGAATACGTGCAAGCGTCGCGAACCACACCAGCCCACCGATGACCGTTGGTGATCCGGCGATGCGCTCTCCCGCGTCGTACGACCAGCGCACGCCACCGGTCACTGCAGAGAGGGCATACAGGCGATGGTCGTAGGAGCCCACGTACACGGTGCCGCCGCTCACGGCGGGGCTTGAGTACACCCAGTCGCCGAGTACCCGCACCCAGGCCACGGATCCGTCGTTGGCGTCGAGCGCAATGACGCGCCCATTGACGTTGGCCACATAGATGCGACCGTAGGCCACGGCGGGATTTGCGTAGAAGGTGCCGGGACCCCCGAGCAATTGCCCCGGGCTGGTGGCCCGCCAGTGAATCCGTCCGGTGCGCGCATTGAACGCGGTGACCTGGCCGCCGTAGTCGCCCACCACCACGTCCCTGCCCGACCGCGCGAGACTCGACTTCACCGGGCCCGCTGTCCTGGAGGTCCACACCACCGCACCGGTGCGCACATTGAGGCACTTTACGAGGCCATCGAGAGTGCCCACGTAGGCGCGGTTGCCAATGATGAGCGGCGACGACTCAACGGATGAGCCCACCTTGCGATGCCACACCACCTGCCCGTGGTCGAAGCGGCGGGCGGTCACGTAGCCGTCGTCGGTGGAGAACAGCACCAGATCGCCTGCGATCGCCGGTGATGCCGCCACGCGACCCGAAAGCTTGACGTACCAGTAGATGCCACCGGTGGCCACGCTCAGCGACAGTGCGTACCGGCCATTGGTGCCGAACACGAGGCGGCCATCACTCACAACGGGTGGAAACTCCACCAGCGCCCTGGCTTCGCGGTGCCACACCTCGGTAAATGGGGGCGCCAGATCGAGGTCCGGATTGGCCCGGGTGCGTTCGGCGTTGTAGCCGTACTCGGGCCACGAGGTGGATGTGGCGTTACCAACCGGCGCCTTCGCGGGTACGAAGCCCTCGGAGGTCCCCAGTTGGTCGCCCGAGTCGAGGCCCCCGGAGATCACCAGCAGCCCCACGCTTGCGAGGGCCAGAAGAATGCAGACGCCCGACACGAACCAGGCAATGCCCTTCTGCGTACGCGGGATGAGCCGCATGGGTGGGCGCCCGGCCTAGGTGGCCGAGGCCCCTCGCCGCCTTGTGCCGCCCACGATCAGGGCCACGACGGTGCCCAGCAGCAGCCCAATGAGGCCACCGATAATCGCCGTGCGCATCCGGTTGCTGCTGCTGCTGGACGACGCCGCACTCTTCGCGAGCGAGACCACGGCCGGCGCCTCGATCTGCTGTACGCGCGCCAGTTGCAACTGCGCGGTGGCCAGATCAGTGCGCAGCGACGCAAGCTGGGAGATGATCGCCGACTGGCTCCCGCCACCCCGGTTGGCCTGTGCCCGCAGGGCAGCCACGTCGGCAGTTGCCACGCGCACCTGGTTCTCGAGGGTTTGCTGCACCCTCGCGTAGCCGCTGTTGGCCCCCGCCAGCGCCACCTCGGCGTAGGCATTGGCCAGCGCGATGGAGGTGTCGGTGTTCGCTGTGCGTGCGGTGATGGTGGCGATGGCCGGCTGGTTGGTGCTGGTGGTACCGGGGGCCCGCGGCACAGAGATGTCGGTGCCTGAGTTCACCTGCGACCGCGTGAGACCGGTCTTCTCCGCCACGGCGTCCACCACCACATCACCCTGCAGGATCGTGGCCGCGGTGAGCGGGTTGGTGCCGGCGGTCTGGGCGAGGTTGCCCATCATGGTCGTGGCCTGGCCCAGGTACACCTTTGCCGACGCCGTGTACTGGGTGGTTGAGGTGAGGGTGAAGAGAAGCCCGATGGCCGCCCCCACCACTGCGGCGATGACGATGTACCACTTGCCCCGCCAGATGGTGCGCCCCACGTCCCCCAGGGTGATCTCGCGATCAGATGCCACTGGTCATCGCCTCCTCGCCACGGTCCGCCATGGGTATGAGTGCCTCACCATCGCGCATGAGGATGTGCTCCGAGAGGAATCGTGTCATCACGACACCCGCGCGGTGATCTCCGAGGCGGGCGGGGACGTCCTCACCTGCAGCCATTGCCAGGATGAGCGCGGGGTAGTCGCCGCCCGCCGCGAGGGGCAGCGGAAAGCCACCGCCGAAGCGGGTGTTGATGTCGGTGATGCCAAGGATGTCGCCATTCTCGCGGAAGCACTGGATGGTGCAGGGGCCCACCAGGCCGAGCCCCTCGATGGTGCGCGCGGCGAGGTCCACCAGCTGCTGGTCGTCAAGCGTCTCGCCCTTGATCTGCTCGCCGCCCTTGCTCTGCAGCATGGAACGGGGAATTGCACCGATTGCGCGCGCGTCCAGCGACCCCAGGCAGTCGATGCTGAACTCCTCGCCCGGGAGCGCCTTCTGGATGACGCTGGCGACGGGGGTGCGGGCCAGGAAGAAGTCGAGCTCGTCGGTGTCGTCGCAACGGTGGATCCACCGACCGGCGAACCCGATGCGCGGCTTGATCATCACCGGAAAGGGCAGCGACGACTGATCGACGGTGCCGAGTTGCCAGGTGGGTGGCGATGGAAGTCCCGCCGCCTCGAGCATCTCGTGGCACAGCCACTTGTCCTGGCACCCGGCCGCCACCTGCGGGGTGGGAAGGAATGCCCGCCCGCCCGCCTCGGTAATCAGGGGTGCCGCCTCGGCCAGCACCACCGGATCGAGGTCGGTGAGGGGAAGCACGGCCCCCACGCCCTCGCGGGCCACGACGTCGGCCACCGCACGCCCGTACCCCGGGTCGTCCACGGGCGGCAGCGCCACCACCAGATCGGCCGCGTACAGCGATGGCGACAGCGGGTCGAGGTCGCTCACGATAACCCGCCCACCCTGGCCGCGACGACGCAGGGCGTCGCGGAAGGCCCGCACGATGTCCACGCGCTGGCCGGCACAGGTGAGCAGCACCGACGGGGAGTCAGCCACCGGTGCGCTCCGAGAGGTCGAATCCGCCGCTCTCGCCGCGGTATGAGCCCTCGCCACGCACAACCACACGCACCGTCTCAAGGAGGATGCGCAGATCGTGGGCCATGCGCCAGTTGTCCACGTAGTCCACGTCCAGCGCGATGCGCGTCGACCACGGAATGGATGCCCGGCCACGCACCTGGGCCAGCCCGGTCACCCCGGGCCGTGCCAGAAGCCGCCGCCGTTGGGTGGCGTCGTAGCGCTCCACCTGCGATGGCACGGTGGGCCGGGGCCCCACAAGGCTCATGTCGCCCTTCACCACGTTGATCAGCTGCGGCAGCTCGTCGAGTGACAGGCGCCTGAGGATGCGCCCGGCGCGGGTGATGCGGTCGTCGTCCTCGGTGACGGCGAGCCCGGCCCCGATGTGCTCGGCGTTCATGACCATCGAACGGAACTTGAGGACCCTGAACGGCTTGCCAAACGCACCCACCCGCTCCTGACGGAAAATGGCCGGGCCGTCGGAGTCGCGGCGCACCCAGAGGGCGATGCCGGCCATGACCGGTGCGAGCGCGATCGTCGCGGGCACCGCGACCACGAGGTCGAGGGCACGCTTCGCTGCGCCGCCGACCGGACGAGTGGCTGGCGCGCTGCCGGCCTCGGTGTCGGGAACGATCTGCTGCACGTGCTCCCCACGGTAGCGGAGCGGTTCATCGGAGGATGCAATGGTCATCTCGCTGTCCGCCGTCGTCTGCGCGAACGGGGGGATGCTGCGAGGTCGCCGACCAGCCGCACGAAGCGCGCTGCGAGCACTGCACGATCGTATTCGGCCAGTGCGTACTCCCGGCCCCGGGCGCCTCTGGCGAGCCCAGTGGCCCGATTGGCGGCGGCGTCGCGGATGGCGGCGGCCATGGCCGCGGGGTCTTCCGGCGCCACGTTCCATCCGCAGTCGGCACGGTCGATGAGCCCGGTCAGCTCGCCAACTGGTGCAGCGGCGAGCAGCGGCCTGCCAGCGGCCATGTAGTCGAACGTCTTATTGGGCAGCGCCCCCGCGAACAAGGGCATGTCCTGGTACGGGATGAGCCCGATATCGGCACGCTCGAGATACGACGGCACCGCGCGCTTGGGTACCGAGTCGATGAAGGTGGTGTTTTGCAGGCTGAGGTCGCGGGCCATCTCCTGCAGCATGGGCTTCTGGTCGCCGCCTCCCACCAGGACGATGCGGATGGACGGGTCGTCCTCCAGCATCTTCGCGGCCTGCAGCACGGTGCGAAGCGACGAGTAGGTGCCGTGATTGCCCACATACATGGCGACAAAGGCGTCGTCGGGCACGCCCACGTCGGCGGGCGGGTGCTCACCGTCTGCGATGTCCAGATCGATTCCATTCGTGATGAGGCTGATGCGACCCGCCGGAATGCCCTGTGCCGCGATGCCATCCCGGATGCCCTCGGTGAGCGCCACAATGCGGTCGGCCCGCCGGTACGCGTAGTGCTCCATCTTCCGTGCAGCGCCGATGACGCGGGAATCCTTGACCACGCCCATGGGAATGATGGAATCGGGCCAGAGGTCGCGTACTTCGAGAAGTAAGCGGCATCTTCTCGCGCTTGCAAATGCCGCGGCAGCAGCAGCAGCAGGCAGTGGTGGCGATGACGCCACGACCACGTCGGGGCGCGGGATGCGGAGTTCGGCCAGCACCGACCACAGCGCGAATGTGGCGTAGTTGCTCATGCGTGAGCGCATATCGCGCCCGTAGCCCGGCGTTGAGTAGCAGCGGATGACATCGACGCCGTCTTCACGCGACTTCACGATGCGCCGCCCCTGATACTCCTCGGGGATGGTGCGCTCCTTGTGCTGCACGTAACTGGTGACCACCGTGACGTCGTGCCCGGCGCGGGCGAGTGCCCGGGTGTGCTGCCAGTGGCGAACGCCACCCGGCTGATCGGCGGAGACGAAGTACTGCGAGACGTAGAGCACGCGTGCCATCAGCCGAGAACCTCCTCGTAGAACGACGTGAGGGCATCGGCCTCGTTCTCAAATGCCATGCCGTCGAGGAATGCCCGACGGCCGGCCGCACCCATGGCACGCGCACGATCGGGGTTCTGCAGCAGATCACGGATGGCAGCAGCGTGGGCATCGGGATCGTCGAATGGCACCACGATGCCGCACCCGGTGGCCCGCACGATGGCCGCCATGCGCGGCAGGTCGCTGGCTACTACCGGGCGACCCATGGCCATGGCCTCCACCAACTTGGTGGGCACAGCGCGGTCGTAGTTGCCGTGGCGCCGCAGCGGGATCCAGGCAATTGCCGATCGCCTGAGCAGGTCCGGCACTGCCGAGTGATCCACCACACCCAGGTATTCGATGTCGGGCGGCAGTGGACCCACCTCGCCGGGGCCAGCCAAGAGAAGGCGTGCGCCGTCAACTTCTACGCGGGGAAATGCCTCGAGCATGAGCGGAAGGCCGCGTAGCGGCCCGAGACCCCCGACGTACAGCACGATGGGCCCCTCGGGCTCGCCCGGGGCACCGAACTGAGATGCATAGGGGCTGTTGCTCACGCTCACGGCCCGGCAGCCCGCGGCAGCGAAGCGGGCGGCCAGATCCTCATTGGCGGTGACCACGCCGGACAACCGGCGGCCTGCGGCGCGTTCCATGCCCGCGGCCAGTGCGGCAACGGGACGCCTGAGCGGCCCTGGGATCCACCGCTTGGTGCGGGTGGTCTCGCCCAGATACTCGTGGGCGTCGTAGATCACCGGCCTGCCGGTGGCACGGTGCAGCCACACGGCTGCGGGCAGCAGCTCGGGATCGTGCACGTGGTACGCGTCGGCATCTACCTCGCGCGCCTGTCTGACAAGCCGCACCCCGCGGGTCATGCGGCCGAGGCGACCGCCCTCGCGTGGTGCGGCCATGACCTCGGCCTCAGCACCTGCGGCGGTGAGCGCACCGATCTCCTTATGGAAGATCCGCACGTCACGCGGGCTGTGCACGCTCGTCAGGTGCACGATGTGGCGACCGTCGAGGCGTGCACCCTCGGGGCGATCGGGCGGCGAGATGGGCCCCAGAGCCGCTCCTCGGGCCATCAACTCGTCGAGCAGGTCTTCCCACAGGCGGTCGTAGCCGGGTGCCCGCTCCTCGGCCAGGTAGGTGTTGTGCCAGAGCAGCGCCACGCAGCCACCGGCGATGCGCACGCGGTCGAGCACGGCCAGTGCCTTGTCGCGCGCGTCGTCTGCGGCCAGGCCGAGATGCGAGTGCAGCGTGGTGTCCATTACCGCAAGCGGCACCAGGTGAATGTGTGCGGCGCGCTCCTCGCCCACGATCCAGGGCCGGAATGGCCTTGCGTATCCGGCCGCGAACCCCGGGCGCTCACTGAATCCGAGGCTGGCGTCGTAGGCGAGTCCGGCGCGCTCCACCCGCAGGGGGGTGTCGTGGTACCTGAAGCGCAGGTAGTGGAAGCGCACGCCACGGATGTCGCCGGCCTCTCCGCGCAGCACCGCGACCTCTTCCTGCAGCGCCTGCTCGCTCTCCGACGACGCGAAGGCGCCATGCAGCGCCACCTCGCCGCCCATCGCATGCACCGCGGCCGCTAGGTTGCGCCGTTCGCGTTCGTACGTCCGCCGTGGGGTGCCATCAAGGCGGTGTCGGTTGCGCCCGATGAGGAACACGGTTGACCTCAGCCCGCGGCGCCACGTGGTCTCGAGCAGATCGGTGAGGTTGTCCCACGGATCGTGGTGCACCAGATCGCCCACGGCGCCTGGGCCACGGCGCTTCACCGACCGGGCGATGCCCCGCGGCGTGTGCCGCCTGATGCGGTCGATGTCGTGGGTGAGGTGCACCGTCCAGGAGCTGGGCGCGGGAAGGCCGAGGGCGGTTCGGAGCGCAGCGAGGTACCCCTCGACCGCGGGATCTTCGATGTCGAGCCCCTCGATGTGCGTGAAGGCACTGCGCGCAAACGGCAGCCGCCCGAAGCGGTCACGGTCGGCCACGCGGTATTCGTCCCAGCGGGCCAGCAGATAGAAGGCGCTTGCCACGATGTCGCCGGGGATGGGTGCATCCTGCGCCGTCGGGGCAAACAGCAGCGTGAGCCCGGCGGCATGGTGAACCGCCTCGCCCGGGAATGCCTCCTGCCCCTCAAAAAATGCCTGCGCCTCGCACTGCATCGGGATCCAGATGCCCGAGCCGGGCGGGTCCGGGGCGTAGGTGATGTCGCTCTCGCCATCGGTGAAGACGGCCTCATGGCCAAGGCCCTCGGCCAGGGTCTCCAGCACCCACCTGGCGCGTGGCAGAAATGCCTCGCGAGCACCCGTGATGCGGATCGACAGCGTGGTCATCCGATCCTCCGGGTGAGAAGTCGGCGCATCTGGTCGATGCCCGGGCGCGGGTCGGAGACCGACCACACGCCATCGATGATCGGTGGCGTGAGCGTGCGGGTGAGTTCGCGGCGACCCAGGCGACCCCTGCGCAGCTCGCCAGCACTCGCACCAAGATGCTTGGCACCCAGCACCCAGCGGACGTCGCTGCGGTGCCCCTCGGGCCACGTGTGTGGACGCCCGACGGCATCGAGGAAGGCCGCCTCGGGAATATTGACCCCCACCTCGGTGGCCAGCGAGATCCACAACCACGACCGCGGGTTGACCTCAATCAGGTAGTCACGGCCGTCGCGGGTGTCGCGCTTCACCTCCACCTGCGAGATGCCATGGAAGCCCATCTCATCGAGCAGCGCATGGCACCGCCCGGCCAGGCTTGGGTCCCACCACGCCTCGGCGGCCCGGGCGGTGCCGAACCCGGCGGGCCACTGAAGAAGCTTGTGTCCAGTGAACGACGCCAATGGTGTGCCGCTGGCATCGCGGTAGCTGCCAAGGGTCCACAGGCACTCATCGCCCCCGGGGATGACCTCGGAGATCTGGGGAAGGTGGGCCGCCGCGCGGTCCCATTGCCGAAGCAGTGCGTCGGCGTCCTCGGCCTGCAGCACCTGGCGCCCAAATGTGCGTTTGAAGCCAGCGGGGTCCACACGCGGCTTGAGGATGACGGGGAACTGCATTTCGCCGATGGCAGCACGCACGTCGTTTTCGTCTGTGGGCTCGACAGTGGCGGGTACGGGGAACCCAATGCGCCGCGCCGCGGCGTGCTGACCCGATTTATCGATGTATGGCGAGAGGTCGGCCCACGGGCTCCACGGCATGCGGAACCACTGGCCGATGTGGGCCTCTGCCGGGCCGATGACCTCAATGGCCTCGTCGTGCGTGGGAAACAGCACACCCGGTACGTCGAGCGATTGCCCCAGCGCCGCCAGATCGTCGAGGAATCCCGCGGGGTCGCCCACCGGGTCGCGCACGACCTCGGCCCGTGCGTGGCGCGACAGCATGCCGAGCGCCTTCGGGTCGGAGTCGGTGGCGATAACCGGAATGCCCCGGGCTGCCAGCGATCGGATGATGCCGAGCGCATTGGGGCCTGATGCCTGAAGCACCACGGCGACGCCGTCGGTGGTGACGGTCATGTGGCGATCACCTGCCGGTACACGTCCTCCATGCGCAAAGCGTTGGCCGCCCACGTGTAGTCGGCCTCGCTGCGCCGAAGGGCTTCGGCACCCATGGCAGCACGCAGCGCGGCGTCACCCATCACCCGGGCGAGCGCTGCCGCCAGCCCCACCGGGTCCTTCGGCTGCACCAGCAGGCCGGTGGCCGGGTCGTCCACGATCTCGGGCGTGCCGTCCACCGCGGTGGCCACAACCGGCAGCCCGCACGCCATGGCCTCGCACACCACGGTGGGAAGGCCCTCCGAGAGGCTCGGCAGCACAAATACGTCGCCCGCTGACATGACCCACCCCACGTCATCGTGCGGCACCTTGCCAAGCCACGTAATGCGACCCTCAATGCCCAATTCGCGTGCCCGGGCCTCCGCCGGCCCGCGCATCTCGCCGATCCCGGCCATCACCAGAGCCGGTGCGCCCTCGGGGCGGCGGGCGAGGATTCCCATGGCCTCGATGAGGTCGTCAACGCCCTTGCGCGGCACCAACTTGCCCACGTACGAGATGGTGGGCGCATCTGGATCAAGCCCCAGGCGTTCGCGGGCCACGCGTGCGTCGCGGGGCATGAACACTGTGGCGTCGGCGCCATTGGGCACCACCGTGATTGCCCGGCGGGGTCGGGCGATGGCGTCTGCGGCCTGGCCGATGGCGTGGCTCACCGTCACCACGGCGTCAAGATTCTCGATGGCCTCGGCCACCCGCATACGCGATGCCGCACCCATCGCGGGGATGTCGAGCACGTCGGCGCGATGGGCGGTGCCCACGGCGGGCACGCCGAGCCCGTGCCCCACACGAGCGGCCGCCCAGCCATCGGGCACAACCATGTGCGCGTGGATCACGTCGATTGGCCACTCACGGTGGATGCCCTGCACGGTTCTCCGCACGCCCAACAGGAAGGCGTCGGCGTTGCGATGGCCCAGACGCGCGCCCGGAAGCGTGAGCTTGCGCGGGTAGTACACCTGCACGCCGTCAATCTCCGCCCGCGGCTTCACGTCGCGGTACGACGCCCATCGGCTGAGACCCGGTGGCACCCAACCTTTGGGAGACACCACGCGCACATCGTGGCCGCGGTCGCAGAGGGCCTTCACCTGTTCGTGCACGAAGATTCCGCCGGTCGGATTGACCGGGCTCGGATACATGTGGCTGAGCATGAGAATGCGCAGGGCGCCGGAATCGCTCAGGGGATTCTCCCGTCGGGGCCGGCTCGTCGGGCGAGCACGATGGTGGCGAGACACAGACCGAAGGTGATCCACATGGGCGCGAAGGCGATGACCGTGGAACACGCGAGGCTGCCGGTGATGAACCCCAGCAGGGCAAGAAGCCCGGCAAGCCCCATGTACCGCATGAGCGGGTCACCGCTGCCGCGGGCGGCACGGAAGCAGCCCACGAGCATAAATATGTAGAGCGTGGCGTAGAGGACCAGACCCACAACGCCGGTGTCCACGAGCACTTCGAGGGTCCAGTTGTGCAGGTTGGCAACGCCTTCGTAGCCATTCTCAGATCGCACGGTGTTCTCGGCATTGCCGGCGCCCACGCCCACTCCACCGGTGCTCGCCGCGATGTCGATGCCCTTGGTGAGCAGTGTGCTGCGCACCGCACCCGAGCCCTGGCCCGAACTCACCTGGGCCTGCAGGGTGCTGAAGCTCAGCTTTGCCACCGCCTGCTGGGGTATGGGCACGATGCCGGCCCCGAAGAGCGAAGGGATGATGAGGGCCAGTGCCGCCCCCACCACGACCACGCTCGCCACAAAGGCGCGGCGCATGGAGCGGTCGGTGGCGAGCACCACGAGCATGCCGACGAGGATGATTCCCACCGCCACGAGGTTGGCCTTCGACCCGCTGAAAAGGATGAAGACGATCGCCACGATCGCGCCCGCCGCCCCGAGGATCCTCACGCGGGCGTCGCGTGCCACCACCGGCAACAGCACCAGGTAGGGCAGGGTGAGCGACAGATACGTGGCGAAGTTGTTCTGGTTGCCGAAGAACGACGTGGCGGCGAATGCGCCCTCGCGCGGCGTGAGCGCCGAGGCGGGGAAGCGCACGCCCGCGAATACCTCGGCCAGCGCACCCAGAATTGACAATACGAATGCCGCCCCCAGCGCACCCAGCACCCACGACAGATACCTGCGTGACGATGCCGTGATCGGAATGGCCAGCATCACTCCGCTGCTGATGATGAGAAAGGTCGTCCAGCGGATGGCGTCGGTGGTGGACCCGGCCCAGCTGATTGACACCAGCGCCCAGCCCACCCAGCCTGCGACCAGCGCCATGGGCATGCCAAGGCCATTGGGCACCGGGAGCCCCCGGCCCATCAGCAGCCAGGTGGCGATGCCCAGAATGATGAGTACGGCCACCAACCTGAAGGCGAACACCTCGGCGCGGCCCGGAACCCCGAGGTTGGGGCCGATGATCGCCGTGACGAGGGCCACCAGCACCGCGGCCCGGCCAAGTTCGGGCAGGGTGCGGCCCCGGACCAGCATGACCCCCACAAGCGCGACGGCCAGCAGCACGCCCGGGACCGGCGCGTACGCGGCGAGGGCGCCTGCGGCAACCGCGGCGACGAGAACGAGGACCGCGGCGCGGATGCCGACACCCCCGAGGGCGCCGGTCGGCCCGGTGGGTACGCGTACCGACATCTAAGAGGTGACGCTAGCAGGAGCGCCGCCGCCGTCCGTTACGCCGGGCGCCCTGCGGCCGCTGCCAGAATCCCCAGCACGCGGTCGGTTTCGTGCAGAAGGGAGTGCTCCATGGCCGCGGCCCGGCAGGTCTCCGGGTCGGGTCCGGCATCGAGCATCCGCACGAGCCCCTCCGCGATGGACACCGGATCGCGCGGATCCACGATCACGCCCGCCACGCCGTCGGGCACCACCTCTTTCAGGCCCCCCACCGACGTTCCCACCACCGGGCGCCCACTGGCCATGGCTTCCAGCGCGGCCACACCCAGCGGTTCCACCAGGCTCACCTGTGCCACCACGTCGGCCGCGGTCATCCAGTCGGTCACGCTGCGGTTGGGGACCACAC
Source organism: Bifidobacterium breve (assembly GCA_945876305.1). GTDB lineage: Bacteria > Actinomycetota > Thermoleophilia > Miltoncostaeales > Miltoncostaeaceae > SYFI01. The sequence continues at coordinate 1,787 of CAMCOB010000028.1, read as the reverse complement.
CCGTCCGGTGCACGGCACCTGGGATACCGAGACGCCGTGCACCGGCATCGATCACCGCGGCCTGGGGGCCGTCCCCCACAAACACCAGACGGGCATCGGGACGATCGGCATGAAGGCGCGCGAATGCCTGCAGAAGACCCATGGGATTCTTGCGCTCGCTGAGACCACCGACCGCAAGGACGACGGGCACGTCGGCCGGGATCGACAGCCGCACACGCGCAGCCAACCGGTCGCCGATCTGGAAGCGGTCGGTATCCACGCCCATGCTGGCGACCTCAACCCGCTCGGGTCGTAGGCCCTCCTCGTACATGCGTCCGGCGAGCCACTCGCTTACGGCGATGACCATCGCGGCGCCCGAGACGGCGCCGCTGCTCAACTGGCGGATGGTTCCCCGCGAAAGATTGGCCACGTCCCCGCCATGCGCGGTGATCACCCAGGGGGTGCGTCGCATGCGTCCCGCAAGCGACGCGATGAGGCCGGTGGGAAAGAGGTAGTGCGCCCAGATCACATCGACGTCACCGGCACCACTCATGGCCTGCGTGGCCAGGCGCGCGTACTTCGCGGGCGTGCGAAGCGCCCCTGATGCGCGGCTGTTGATGACCACGCGCTCCACATGGGCGCCGCGGGTCTCCATGCAGCCGCACATGCGCTCGATAAACGCGCCGTAGTCGGGTGCACCCGGCCCGGGATACATGTTTGACAGACACATCACGCGCAGGGGTGGGAGGGTCATGGCGCCTCCGCGGTGCCTGGCCCTCGCAGACCGTTGTTTCGCGCCGTGGCCACGACCACCGCGATCCCGGCCGCAAGCAGCCATGTATATGGGTCCTCAATGAGCGCCGAGTACAAGAGCGCGTGCACGAAGATGCCCACGAGCCCGGCAAGCATCATGGCGCCCGGCACGCCCACGTCGTCGTCGCGCTCGCGGCCGGCACGGATGCCCACCAGCAGCGCCAGCACCGAGAGCCACGTAAACAGGGCGAATCCGACGACGCCCTCTTCGCTGAGGATGGTGACCGGCGCATTGTGCGAGATGACCACGCGGGTCTTGCGCAGTTCGCCACCCGAGAGCTGCGCCGAGTAGTCGGTGGCGAACGAACCGAGGCCTCCACCCACCACTGGGTGTGCCTTCCACAAATCCACCCCACCGCCCATCAGGTCAAAGCGCCCTTCGCTCACCTTGGACAGGCGCGATGTGGACGTGAGGGCATCGCGCACCTGATGCGATCCGGCCACGGCCACGCCGAACCCGAGCACGCTGAAGATGACCGCGACGATGACCACGCGCTTTCTCCCGAACATGCGCAGCGACATGATGAACAGTCCGACCATCAGCATGAGCGCACTCGAGCGCGAAAACGTCACGGTGAGACCGGCGGCGTAGATGATCTCGGCCACGGCACAGGCGATGAGCACCCGTCCATCCGCCCGTTTCAGGTAGGCCACGGCCACGCCGATGAGCATGGCCAGCACCAGATAGCGACCCAGGATGTTGGGGTCGTAGAAGATCGAGTTGACCCGGAAGAAGCGGCTGTACACGTTGGCCTGCTCGAGGCGGTGGTTCCACAGCACGCCACGGCCGATGTACTCGCCCACGGCCAAGAGCGACACCGGGATTGCCATGGCCATGGTGGTGATGGCAAGCACCGGGAGCGCGCGGCCCCGTCGCCACAACTGCACGGCCACCACATACAGGAGCAGGAACGGGATCCAGAAGAACGTGATCTTGGTGGCGGCTTCGGGAATATCCGACGACCAGCACAGCGACACCAGTGTGAAGCCGGCAA
>CAMCOB010000027.1 GCA_945876305.1 Bifidobacterium breve | reverse complement strand
CGACACCGATGGCGACGGCTGAAACACCGGCGCCAGCTGCGGTAACGACCATGCATGTGACGGCGACAAGGCGGCGCATAGAAAACCTCCGGGGGATCGGGACGTATTTTCGACTATACCGCCGCATGGTCATTGCGCAACAAGGACTTGATCTCGGCGGCGGCGCCATCACCGTCATATCAATACGTCGTAATCGCTGCGGTCGCGGCCAACAGGATTCAACGACAGCAAGTGTGGAGGTCAGCGGGGGGCGAGCACGAAGCGTCCACCGTCGTCAACGGTGAGCACGGTGGCGGCCACCTTGCGACGATCACCGCTTACCGGATCGATGGTGATGGTGCCGGTGGAGCCTCGAAAGCCACTGGTGTGGCGCAAGCGCCTCATCACGGCCGCGTAGTTCACGGTGCCCGCCTCGCGCATGGCCTTAAACAGCACCCGGGCGGAGTCGTACGTGAACGCACCCCACGTGGCGGGCTCGATGCGGAAGGCGCGCCGGTAGTCACGTACGTAGGCCTTGGCGGTGGGGATTTGGGTGGGTGCGGCCACGCCGCTGAACACACAGCGCTGGCTCACGGACACCCCAGCCTTCTCGACGAAGCTCGGGTCCTGATTTGCGAAGCCCAGGAAGCACTTCGCCTCGCTCCCGGACCCAGCCAGGAGCGTGGCGATCTTCACACCCTCTGCCAGCTTCGTGCTGACGTAGAGCGCGTTCGCCCCAGATGCCAGTGCCTGGCCCACCTCAGCCGAATAGTCGTCCTGACCCGCAGTAATGGGAATGCGGGTGACCCCCACCCCCACCTTGGTGAGCGCGGATTCCATGAGGTCGGCCTGCCCGGCAAGGAATGTGGACTGCCCAGCCAGGATCGCCACACGCTGTGGGGCCCACTCACGTGTGATCCAGTCGATCTCCACTGGGGCGATCTGGCGGGTTTTGGGCTGCACGTTGATGCCGATGCCGCTCGTGGCGTCGGTGGATGCCATCTGCACCGGGATGATGCGCGCCTTCACGTACGACGGAAGGTTGATGACGGCAACCGACGAGTTGTACGGGCCAATGAGCGCGTCGGCATTCATCCGGGCGACGTGGCGGAACGTCGACATGGCCTTCCCGGGGTCACCGAGGTCGTCGGCGCGCACCACTTTGATGAATCGCCCGAGCACCCCTCCCTGCGCGTTGGCCTGACGCGCCGCCAACTCGACACCGCGCAACTGGTCGAGCCCATCTTGCGACCCCTCGCCGCTCATGGGCGCCTCGACGGCCACGAGGATTGCGGCGTGGCGCGGGTACGCGGCCAGGGAGGTCGCAGCGGTGGTGCCGAGCGCTGCGAGGGACGCTGCCACGATACGCAACGAGCGGGTCATGCCGGCTTCCGTGCGGTGGCGAACAACTTCATGAAGTCGTAGGTCCAGCCACGCGATCCCGACCGCTCGCGCATCTTCTCTTCCACCTGCGACAACCAGTCAGCGATCTCCGGCTCGGATGGGTCGCCGATGATGTGGCCCGCCACCACACGCATGCGCTCCATGTAGGCCTCGACCGTGGTGTGCCGCACGCGGCGCTCCATCCAGATGTCGATGGGATCCAGGCCCGCGGCCACGAGATAGCCCTCCATCTCGGGGATGTCGCGCAGGTTGCCGTCAAAGGCGCCGAGCCATGCGTAGTTGATGGGCTCGACGTCGGCGATGACGTCGCGATACGCCTGCTCGCCGCCCTTGCCCGAGCAGAGAATGGCCACCACGCCGCCCGGCTTCAGCGCCTGTGCGATGGCCTTCGCAGCATCCCAGCGACGTGGGAACCAGTGGTAGGCCATTGAGCAGATGGCCAGATCGAACGACGCCTCGGCCACGGGCATGTCCTCAACGCCCGCCTGGACCAGCGCCACGTCGATGCCGTCAATCGCACCCAACTTGGCTTCGAACTGTTCGAGCATTCCCTCTGACGGGTCAACGCCGGTCACACGCGCCGGGCTGAAGCGGTCGATGAGCGCCTGAGTTGCCCACCCCGTGCCGCATCCCACGTCGAGCACGTCGTTGTAGTCGCCGGGGGGGATCGCCATGACCAGACGCTGGGCCCCCTCGATGTTGAACCGGACTGCGCCGTCGTAGTCGGAGGCGGTCTCGCTGAACCCACTGGCGACAAGATCACGGTGGCTGCTCATGGAGGGCATTGTTGACGATCCCGCTACCCAAAGCCCAAATTCGTATGGGTGCATCCCGTCACGGGTGGCGCGATGTCGACCACCCGGGGTTTGCGCCGTCAGGTGCCCCGGCGTTACGCGGGCAGCGGACAGTGCGGCACGCGACGGAGCAATGACGAAGGTCCGCTCTCCCCACATTGATGGACATGAAAGGACCATCCGACCGCTACCTTGCATCCATGGCTTACGACATCAAGAACATCGTCGCCAATCGCCTCGGCGAGAACTACGAACTGCACGAGCAGTACGTGAACCCCACACTGGTTGACGTGTTCCGCACCATCGGGTTCGACCGGGTGTACTCACGCGGCGAGGGAGCGCACCTGTGGGACAGGGACGGCGTGAAATACCTCGACATGCTCGGGGGTTTTGGCGTGGCGGCAGTCGGGCGCAACAACCCCGTGGTCGCCGGTGCAATCCGCGACGTGCTCGACATGGATCTGCCCAACATGGTGCAGATGGACTGCGCGCTGCTGTCGGGCCTGCTGGCCGAGGCCATCGTGCAGCGCACCCCTCCCCACCTCGACGCCGTGTACTTCTGCAATTCGGGTACCGAGTCGGTGGAGGCTGCGATGAAGTTTGCGCGCGCCCATACCGGGCGCGATCGCATGTGCCACTTCACCGGCGGCTGGCATGGGCTCACACTCGGCGCGCTGTCGGCCATGGGCAACGAGGAGTTTCGTGAGGGGTTTGGTCAGCTTCTGGCGAGCGACGAGGTGGCCGCGGGCGACCTGGTGGGCCTCGAGCGCGTGCTGGCCCGTGACGAAACCGCCGCGGTCATCATGGAGTGCATTCCCGGCCACAGCGTCCTGATTCCGGAGGACGGCTTTCTGCAGGGCGTGCAGGACCTGTGCCGGCGGCACGGCACCCTGCTCATCTGCGACGAGGTGGCCACCGGGTGGGGGCGCACGGGCCGCATGTTCGCGTTTGAGCATTGGGGGCTCGAGCCGGACATCATCTGCACCAGCAAGGCACTGTCGGGTGGGTATGTGCCGGTGGCGGCAATGGTGTGCCGCCGGTCCATCTACCAGTCGGTATTCAGCAGCATGGAGCGCTGCTGGGTGCACTCATCGAGTTTCGGCCGCAACAACCTGGCAATGGCCGCCGGCCTCGCCACGCTGCACGTACTTGATGCCGATGACATGGTGAACCGCAGTGCAGTGCAGGGGAGGCGATTGGTTGACCAGATCAACGCCCTGAGGGATCGCCACGACGTGCTGAAGGAAGCCCGTGGAATGGGGTGCATGGTGGCCATCGAACTGCAGGCGCCCCGCAGTCCTGCGCGAAAGGTGGCCTGGCGGGCCATGCGGGCCGCCCACGAAAGCCTGTTCCCGCAGATGGTGGTCATTCCACTGCTCGATCGGCATCATGTGCTGACCCAGGTCACCGGTAGCCACGGTGCAATCATTCGTCTTCTCCCCCCCTACGTCATCAGCGACGACGACATCCACTGGTTCACCGATGCACTTGACGATGTGCTCGGGCGCGTCCACCGGGTGGTGGGGCCAATGATCGGTATGGGCCGTAGTGCGCTGCGCGCGAAGATGCGCGAACGGGCGCGCCAATCGTGAGCGTGGGACACGCGAGCGGGCATGGCGATCAGGCGCATGCACATCTGCCCCGCGGCCTCGGTCTGGCGCTCGCAATCGTGCTCGGTTTCGCGGCGATCACCGCCGGTGTCGTGGCATGGCGGGCGCAGGTGCTCTCCGGACACGCAGTCGAGGCCTTTACGCTCTCCACCCAGGCGGTGAACGACGCCAATACGCTCGCGTCCGAAGCCGAGCGCAGCATCAGCGGCGATCGCCAGCTATTCATCGAGTACCAGAACGCACTGCAGGCAGGCAACGCCACGCAGGCAGCCAGCATTCTGGCGATGATGAGCACCCCCACCCGACGGGCAGTGGGATGGTGGGAGGTCCAGCCGTCGGACGTTCGGCCCCGCACCCCATTCGTCTCTGGCAATCCCGATTGGAACGCACCCGGTAAGGTTGTCGATGCGCAGGCCGCCACCGCCCGTGCCGACGCTGAGGTTGAATCGGCGCGCGAAAACCTCACGCGGTCCCACCGTTTGGAGTTCATCGCGGCGCTTCTCACCGTCGCATTTCTCGCCGGTGGTCTGTCGGGCGTGTTCGAATCACGCGGCGCCCGTTTGGCACTGATCAGCGTGAGTGGATCAGTCCTCGGGCTGTGCATCCTCGGCGCGGCGTTCTTCTGGTGAGCCGCAGCCGATCAATCATTTCGGCCCTTGCGCTGGCGGCGGCATTGCCCCTTGCCGCCGGCTGCGGCGCTGGAGACAACTCCGCACCATCTGCGACCAGCGGGTCCGGCGTGACCGACACCTGCACGGGCACGATCGCCGTGATGGCGCCGTACGGTGATCGGGGTGGCGACGACGGCAGCACCATGAACTGGGCGAGAGTAGCGCTCGACAAATTCAACAATGACCGTGGGACGGCGTTCACCATCCTCCCCTTACCGGTGAACAACAACCCCGCCCAAGGGGTGAAGGCAGCCCGGAAGATCGCGTCGAGCCAGGTCGCGGTGGGCATGGTTGGACCGAAGTCATCTGGGGTGACCCTGGCCATCGGTCCGATCCTCGACAAGGCGGGTATCGCCTGGGTCTCACCGAGCGCCACGCGCACCGATCTGGCCAACGGTCAATTCAAGGGGTTTCACAGAGTCGTCCCCGACGATTCGATTCAGGGATCAACGATCGGGGACTTCATCGCCGGACCGCTGGGAGGTGGCAAGGTCGTAATCGTGCATAACCCAGAGCCTTACTCCGAGGGATTGGCGGCGAGCATCACGCGCTCACTTGCCGCAGAAGGCATCACTCCCACTGCGCAAATCGTGGCGCCCGTCGCAGGGCGGAATTACCGACCTGTTATTTCCCGCATTCCACGGGACACGCAGGTCGTGGTGATCCCATTCTTCAACCCGAGCGACGCCGATCTGTTCGTGCGCCAACTGCGCGCCACCGGACGCAACCCCAAGATCATCGCGGGAGACGCGGTGTTTATGCCAAGCGAGTTCACGCAGCCGGGCACATACGTGAGTTCGTTCACGCCCGACCTGCGCAAGACCAAGGCAGGTGCCGAGGTCATACGGCTGTATCAGGAGATCTTTGGTGATTTCTCCCCGTTTGGGGGTCCCGCATATGCCGCCATGACATCGATCGCAGACGCCGCGCTGCGCAGTTGCAAGGACGGGGAAGCGACGCGGGCGGGCGTGGCAGCAGCACTTGCGACCACCAATCTGCCATCCAGACTCTTAGGGAATCCGATCCAATTCACGCCCGACGGCAATCTGAAGAACGGCCGCTTTCACATGTATCGCATCACGGGGAGCGATTACATCGCTCTGGACTAGCGGCGTGGACTCCTAGCAGGAGGACTGTTTGCTACCGTCCCGCGGCGCCGTAGATGCGGTATCTGGCGGAGTAGCTCAGCTGGTTAGAGCAGCGGAATCATAATCCGCGTGTCGGGGGTTCGAGTCCCTCCTCCGCTACTTTCGAAAGCCCATTCTGATGGTGTTTTCATGCGTTCTTTACCCACCTCTGGCCCGGGGGGTCAGGCGCTGTGGACGTCCGTGGGCCGTGCCACCATTTTGGGGCGAGTCCACGATGCCGTGGCTGCCCCTCGCGCTAGCCGAGGAAAGCGCCATGCCGACAGAGGCCACCCCCCACCGCCAGCAGCGAGTTCCGGCGGTCCGACCCAATACGCCAGAGGCCCGAATGTGCAACCTGATGAATCCGGCACCTGTGGGGCCCGTACGAGAAACGACGGTCACTGCTGTCGGCGGGCGGCATCCGGGCCGCCACGGTGCGGCTAGGTCGGGCCGGAAGGGTCCTCATCCTGCCCGGCCTCAAAGCGCCCGAACACGAACGACAGAATGATGAGCAGCACGACGAGGAACGCCACCCACCACATGCTCTGGCCGAGGCCAATGACGGACAGGGCGGCGGCGGCGATCACACCCACCATGATCCATCGTGCAGTGCGCGCCTGTTTCGGTGTCATGTCCGGAGGGTAACGACCTCTGCGATCCGCCGCTTGCGACCCGTTGTGCAGTCACATCGCAGCCTCGGCAGACGGCGACGCCACACACATAACACGAGATAGGCTGACCACATGTCTGAGGCCCGCTCCCTCCAGATCGTCTTCCCCGGCGATACCAACCACATGGGATCCCTCTTCGGGGGCACTCTCATGGCGTGGATGGACCGTGCGGCCTACCAGGCGGCCACCCGGCGGGCGCGTGGCACATGCGTCACCCGGAAGGTCGACGAAATCGAGTTCCGTACGGCCATCTTCTCGGGGGACTTCGTTGAGTTGATCGCCCGCGTGGAGTCGGTGGGGCGCACCAGCATTGTGGTGGCGGTTGAGGTGCACCGCGAAAACCCTGCTGATGGATCACGCGAGCTGTGCACCACCGGCCGCTTCACGATGGTGCATGTGGGAGACGACGGCGTTCCGGTGGCCGTACCACCAGCGGCCTGAGCCGGCTGCCTCAGCTCAGGTAGAAGTACAGCGCGTACAGCAGCTCAACGGCGGGGCTCGATGTGTGCACCGTCACGTCACTCGGCACTGACAGCAGTGCATCCGAGTAGTTGAAGATGATCTTCACGCCCGATGACACCAGGTCGTCGGCCACCTGCTGCGCGGCCGCGGCCGGGATGGCCAGCACGCCAACCTCGATACCCTCGTTCTCAACAACGATGGGCAACTCGCTGTAGTGGCGCACGGTGAGGTCACCGATACGCAGCCCGACCTTGTCGGGGTCGACGTCAAACATGGCCGAGACGCGAAAGCCGTGGTCGGCAAATGCGCCCGAGCCAGCGATGGCCTGGCCCAGGTTGCCCGAGCCGAACAGCGCGATGTTGTGCTGACCCGACGTGCGCAGGATCTTGCGGATCTGCGCGATGAGCGTATCGATGTCGTAGCCCACGCCGCGCTTGCCGAACTTGCCGAAGCCCGAGAGGTCACGCCGGATCTGCGTGGGATTCACGTTGGTGTACTCGGAGATGGCCTGGCTCGAGATGGAGGTCTTCCCCATCCGCTTCGCCTGCGTGAGCACCTGCAGGTACCTGGAGAGCCGTGCTGCGACTCCGAGTGTGAGTTGTTCTGCCACGTGATTCCGTTCACCGCTTGTATCAGGACGTTACAAACTAGCCCCTCAACACTTGCCGCCGCAAGCGCATACCGCAGGCGGTGTCATTATCGAACCCGGAATGGCGCAGATACGGTGCGCAGTTCTGCCCCGCCCGTCCCCCCGGCAGTGACCACAAGGCGATACCGACCAGAGGGCACCTCAATACCACGGGCATCGCGCTGTGAAAGAGCGAGACGATAGGTGGAGGCTGGCCAGTCACCGGTGGGCTCGGCACCGGTCATCCGAATGGCATCGCCGCCGCCCACGGGGCGCAGAGACAGTCTGACATCGCGCAGCGTGACCGCCGCGAGTCCCTCAGCACGCACATCGCGCATACCGACGCGCACCGTCACCTGGCCGATACCCGTCCCGCCCGTATCGATCGTGGGCACGCCAAGTGCGGCCTTTGGCGACGGCACCACCGGGGCCGACCACACCAATGCCGAACCCGCGGCCACCTGGCCTCCATCGGGTACCACGAGAATACGAGCGCGGAAGACCCCGTCGCCCCTCTCGGGGCCGCGCGGAATCGTGACGGTGCCACGGTGGCGCCCGCCGGGCGCCAGATCGAACATGCCGCCGATCGGCGCGTACGCGCCGTCATCACCTTGCTGAAGTACGCGGTAGCTACCGCCAGTGCCGGTGAGGTCGTGCACGGTGAAGCCCATCTGGGTGTCGTCACTACGCGAGCGCGGCCCGCTGATGATGGGCGGGTCGATAGACACGCCGGGAAGCGCCCGAGATGGCAGTGACGCCGCGTCGGGTGCCTGCCCCGCGCCCTGATCGACCGCGCCTGCCCCCGGCACCTGACCGGTTGACTGCACAAGTGCGCTGCGTATATCGGCCGGCGTCCACCCCGGGTGATCAATACGGAGCCGCAGGGCCTCGCCAGCCACGGTTGCTGCTGCGGCCGACGTACCACTGAGCGGCGCCTGAAGCGGAGTGCCCCCGGAATCGGTGCCCGGGAACGCCGCCTCCACAGCCACCGCGGGAGCGACCAGATCGGGCTCCAACCGACCAGTGGCCGACGGCCCGCGTGACGAGAACGATGCGACAGCCGGGGTTGCGTCTGCCACCGCATTGGGTGAAATGGACACCGTCATCGAGGGGTTCTTGCGAAGCAGGTCGATGAGCGCAGCGCCCTGCTGCGGGCCGAGACCGACGATGGGAATAGGCGCAGCCGACCCGCCACTGATACCCGGAAAGGCGCCAGTGCCAGATTCATCCCACACCACCAGAGCGACGGCACCCGCGGCGGCGGCGCGGCGCGCAACCTCCTGGATGGGGGCACCGCTTCGCGTGACCATGGCAACGGCACCGGCGATGGTGCTGCGACCATCAGGCCCTGCGAAGTCGCGTGTGTCAAGCCCCGTGCCGACACCGGATTCGCCGCTGGCGGGCACAAGAGTGGCCCCTGCCAACGCCGCCGCACCCGGCTCGGCGCCCATCAGCGGAAGCGTTCCGAGCATCGCTCTCGCGGGGCCCACCGATGCGCTGAGATCTCCAGTGCGTGGACCCCCTGCGCCCGCGACACCACCAACGGTAAGTACACCCTGGGCTGAGGCGGGATCGCCCACCGAACCCGGGAAGAGGCCCGTGGGCCCGTCGTTGCCGGCAGGCGCCACGACCACGGCACCCGCGCGGTTGGCAGCCGACAGTGCACGGGCCACCGGGTCGATGCCCCCACCACCAAAGCCGCGGGCCAGCCCCAGTGCAATGACATCGGCGCGATCATCCGCCATGCCGTCGCGATTCGGGTCGACGGCCATCTCGAGCGCCGCAAGTACCCGATCGGACCGGGCGAGGGTGCGCACGTGCCCATCTACCTTCTCCCGTGACGTCACGCGGTACGCGAGCAGGCGCGGCACCTGCTGAGGGGCCAGCCCCGCCAGCGCGGGGGAACGCAGAATGATGGAGGCGATCTGTGTGCCGTGGGCCTCAGCGGCGGGGTCAGCCGGATCGGGTGATGGGTCGGAGTCGACCTGTACGAGGTCAAATCCGCCCACGATGGGCAGATTGGGGCCAATGCCCCCACCCAGCCAGGGATGAGACGCATCCACACCGGTGTCGATAAGCGCCACGTGGGCGGGCGCACTGCCAGCGGGGGCAAGCGGCGGTGTCTCCTGCCCTCCGTCGCCCGTGGGGACGGCATCCGACGTGGTGGCGGCAGCGGGCGCCAGATACTGCACAGGCACGACCGCCGCGATGCCCGGAATCTCCCCGAGCCCAGCGAGGCGCGCAGTGGGAACCCGCACCGCAAGCCCATTGATGAGCGTGCGGTACCGCTGGGTGACGAGCCCGCCCATGCCCTGCACAGATGCCTCGACGGCGAGCTGGTCGACCTGAATGCGTGTGAGTGCGGCGTCGCGGTCGGCCTCGGGGGTATCGGTGATGGAGTCGCCATCAAGAACGATGATCGCCGACTCGGTGTCGCCTGGCGGTACTACCTGCGGTGCGCGCTGCCCGTCAACCCAGTCGTGCCACGCCGTTGCCGCGAGGAGCGCTCGCTCGGAATCACTTCCCGAGCCCGCCCCGGTTTGGGCCACGAGCACCGCGGGCGTGACGACGGCAGCGGCCACCGCCAGCGTGATGCCCAGCCGCCCCGTCAGATGGCGGCTACGTCGAGGTGCGGGGCTCATGCGGCAATACCTCCCGGAGGGGCGGTGGCAATGGCATCTTCACCAACGTAATGAGGCCACGGAATGGCTGGGCTGAACGCCGCCGCCGCACCGATCATGGCGGCGTTGTCGGTGCACAGTGAACGATCGGGGATTGCCACTCTGAGACCGCGTGACGCCGCGCCCTCCTCCACCAGATGACGGAGCCGGCCATTCGCCGCAACGCCGCCTCCAATGGAGACGGCTGGCACACCGTGAATCTCGGCGGCACGCATGAGACGATCGGCGAGCGGGCGCACGATGGCCTCCTGGTACGACGCCGCAAGGTCGGCCCGCCGGGCCGTGGTGCCCTCTTCACCGAGGTCGCGCACCACGTAGAGCAGCGCGGTTTTGACCCCTGCATACGAGAAGTCGAGCCCAGGGCCGCGACCCCGGAGGCCAACGGGAAAGTCGAACGCCGTCGGGTCGCCGTCGCGGGCGAGCGCCTCGAGGCCGGGGCCGCCGGGGTACGGGATGCCGAGCAGTCGCGCCCCCTTGTCGATGGCCTCACCGGCGGCGTCATCAAGCGTCTGGCCCAGCAGCTGCGGAGCCGTGTAATCTTCCACGAGGTCGATGCGGGTGTGGCCACCGGATGCCGTAAGTGCAACAAACGGAGCGTCGAGCGAGAGGGGCTCAAGCCATACCGCCGCGATATGGCCGTGTAGGTGATCGACCATCACCAGGTCCTTGCCAGTGGCGTACGCCAGTGCCTTGGCCGTGGCCACGCCCACGAGCAGGGCCCCGATGAGCCCAGGCCGTCGGGTGACCGCAATGCGCGCGATGTCGTTGAGGGAGACCCCAGCCTCGCGCAGGGCCTCATCCACAACCGCATTGACCGTGGTGAGGTGGTGGCGAGCGGCGACTTCGGGCACCACACCGCCATACACGCTGTGCAGTTCGGCCTGCGACGCCACGATGCTGGAGAGAATGCGGCGACCATCCACTACGGCGGCAGCCGTCTCGTCGCACGAGGTCTCTATGGCGAGCACGAGGCCGGTCATGCCGGTGTCTCCCCCTCCTCGCGCCACATGATCAGTGCATCCTCCTGATTATTTGAGTAGTACCGCGGCCGCACGCCGGAATCGGTGAACCCACGACTGCGATACAAGCGGATGGCGGGCTCGTTGGACACGCGTACCTCGAGTGTGTAACGCCGAAACGGGTTGCCGTGGAGCGTTGCGATTGCGGCGTCGACCAGCTGCGCGCCCACGCCACGGTTTCTGCACCCCGTGTCAACAGCAACGTTGAGCACATGCCACGAGTCGCCCTGCCCGGCGCAGCAGATGTATCCGATCACTTCACCGCGCTCGGTTGCTACCAACAGCGCACCCTGCGAACGGTGCAATTCGGTGGCGATCATTTGCCGGCTCCAGGGCACCGGATTGCTGTGGGCTTCGAGGCGCACGAGGGCGTCGAGGTCGTTGCCATTTGCCTGTCGCACCCGCACCTTGGTGGCTCCCACCGGCGCGCGGGTCATGCTCGCGCCTCTGCGGCAAGGCGCTCGAGGCGCTTTTCTTCTGCGTCGGGCAGGCGCAGATAATGGGGCAGCACCGGCAACGGGCCCTCCTGGGCCACCCGTGCCACCAGCAGGGCGGCACGCACTTGCTGCACCGGGCCGTCGGGAGCCAGCCGGGTCGTGGGAAGGGCAGGGACAAGCGCGGCGCCGTCACCCGCGATCACTGCCGGACCGGCCTGCGCGAGAGCACGGGCGAAATCGCCCGGATCCCACGCGGCCGGTGCGATGACCTGCCGAAGCCCCCGATCGGCATCGACCGCATAGGCGCCCGCGAACACCTCCCGGCGTCGGGCGTCGATGACAGGCGCGATCAACTCCCCTTCCCTGCAGGCCACAGTGGCGCCGAGGGCAAGTGCCTCGAGGCTCGACGCCCCGTGCACCGGAATTCCGAGCGCCTGACCCAGACCCAGTGCGGTGGCGATGCCGATGCGAATACCCGTAAAGCCCCCGGGCCCAACGCCAACGACGATCTGCTGGAGGTCTGCGGGTACCACGCCGCATGCGCCCAGCAGGTGATGCGCCGCCTCGAGCACGCGACGGCCGCCCCCAGGCACACGGCCCAGCCACAGCTCGGCGATGACGCCGTCGACTCCAACCAGCGCGAGCGACGGGGTGGGCGTTGCGGTATCAAGCGCGAAGGTTGTCAACGAGCTCCCCGAGCGATCGATCAGTTCCCGAATCGCGACCCGTCATGCGAAGAAGCCGTGAATCCCCGCCGCCATGCTCAATATCAACCGAGACTCTGGGCTCCGGCAGACCCGCCGCGATGGAGTCGGGCCACTCAATGAACGCCACGCCGTCCTCACCGATGGCCTCGAGGGCGAGTCCGATCTCTTCGTCGTCCGGGTCAGAGAGGCGCCAGGCATCGAGGTGGGCCACTGGCATGCGCCCGAGGTACGCGTTGGCGATGGTGAAGGTGGGGCTGGTGATGGGACCCTCCACCCCGAGCGCACGGGCCGCGCCGCGCACGAGGGTGGTCTTACCCGCGCCGAGGTCACCCCGCAGCAGCACGATGTCGCCCGCCACGAGCAACACGGCGATACCGGCACCGATTGCCTCGGTCTGCTCGGCAGTGTGAGTGGTGATCTCGGCCGCGGCGGTCAAAAGAGATCCATCTGGGATGTCGCAGGTGCATCGGCGGTGGCGTCGGTGTCATCTGGCGCGCCCCCGGTGCCGGAGCGCCCCTTCAGCCCAATAAGTGGAGGTATGCGTGCAAAATCCTCCTGGAGCGTGCCGAGCATCGTACGTGTGTAGAGCGCGGCAGCCGGATGGAACACCGGAAAGAGGGTGATAGCCACCCCGCCGAACTCCACCTGCTGCACCTGCCCGTGCACCGTGCTGATGCCGTCGGGCTTGCCCGAAATGAGCTTGGTGGCGAAGTTGCCCAACGTGCACACGAGCCGGGGCCGGATGAGCGACACCTGCTCGGCCAGGTACCCCTGACAGGCATCGATTTCGGCGGGGAGCGGGTCGCGGTTGCCGGGAGGCCGGCACTTGAGCACATTGGCAATGAACACGTGATCACGCGTAAGGCCGATGCCTTCCAACAGGGTGTCGAGCAACTTGCCGGCCTGCCCCACAAATGGGACTCCGGTGCGGTCTTCATTTGCGCCCGGGGCCTCACCCACGAACATGAGGTCGGCATCGGGATCGCCCGCCCCCACAACCACGGTTGTACGCCCCTCGGCAAGGGCGCAATGCGTGCAGGAACGCAGCGATTGCGCCAGTCGCTCGAGGGCCTGCGCACGGACGGCAGCATCGCTCATCACCGCATGAGGCTACGTGCGACACCGGACGCCCCAACGGGTTCACGTCACGCCCTTGTTACATGGGTCCCCGGCGGTCTAGATTGCCGCATCCGAGCACGGCGAGAAGCCTGGTACCCCCGTGGGGGACTGGAGCGAGTCCGGTTCGGCGTGGCCCACCCAAAACCGGTGGGCGCGTCGCCCTGCGCGCTTCCCCACGATGGTCAACCAGTCGCCATTCTGACGATGACTGCGACCTCACCTCACACCACGCCACAGGCCCCGCGACCC
>CAMCOB010000026.1 GCA_945876305.1 Bifidobacterium breve | reverse complement strand
ACGAGTGCCCAGACGCGTGCGGATGGGAACAGCACGATGTACGCCCCCAGTACTGCGGCCACCATGCCCGACCCGCCGATGATCGGGTTGGTGGATGTTGATGAGGCGAGCGCCTGCACCACGAGCGCCAGCGATCCGCAGGCGAGCACGAATGGCAGAAATCGCACGCGCCCGAGCCGGGACTCAACGGATGCACCGAAGACCCACATGAACAGCACGTTACCGAGAATGTGCCACCACGAGGCATGCAGGAATTGTGCCGTCACGACCTCGATCCATCCCTGATGATCGGCGTTGATCAGGGCGCAGGGGTCGGTGGTGGAGCCCGCGCCATTCACGAGGTTCTCAGGCACCACGCCCCAGCGGCAGTTGAGCGCCTGGCTCGAATCGGAGATGTTGCCGTCGTCGGGGCGTATCAGGTGCACGATCCACATCGCCACCCATATGGCGATGATGAGGATGGTGAGAATCGGTGCCCGACGGTTCGGGACGTCGTCGGCGAGGGGCAGCATGGTCCCGCCGGGCCTCCTAGCCCAGCAGGTGCATCAGTAGCGCGGCCTGCACGTACAGGCGGTTCTCCGCCTCATCCCAGATCGCGCTCTGTGGGCCGTGGTACACCGACCGGGTGATCTCCAGGCCGTCGTGCGCCGGCAGTGGGTGCAGGGCGATGCAGTCGGGTGCGGCGGCGTCCATGAGTGCGTCATTCACCTGGTACGGGGTGAACACGGCGATCCGCTGGGCCTCTTCGGCCACGTCGTCGCCCATCGATACCCATACGTCGGTGTAGATCGCCCGGGCATCGGTGACTGCCTCCCGCGGGTCCTCCACCACGCGCACGAAGCCACCATGGTCGCGTGCAATGGCATCGCATATGGCCACCACTTCGGGGTCGGGCATGTATCCCGCCGGGCAGCCGGCCACGATCTCCATGCCCATCTGCGCACCCACCACCATCAGTGAGTGGCAGCAGTTATTGCCATCGCCCACATAGGCGGCACGGATGCCACGCGGGTCGCCAAAGCGCTCGCGGATTGTCATGACGTCAGCCAGGCCCTGGCATGGATGATGGGCGTGGGTAAGCGCGTTGATCACCGGCACGTCGGCGTGCTCGGCCAGTTCCATCACCTTGCCGTGGTCCACGGTGCGGATGACGATGGCGTCAACGAATCGCGAGAGCACCTTGGCGGTGTCCTCGATCGTCTCGCCGCGCCCAAGCTGCATGTCCCGGCCGGCCAGCACCACCGGGTGCGCCCCCAGACGCGCGATGCCCACCTCAAACGACACACGCGTTCGCGTGGAGGGCTGCTCGAAGATCACCGCGATGCTTTTCCCGGCAAGCGCTGCCGGCCACTGCGGTGTGGCCTTCAATTGGTCGGCCAGATCGAGTACGTCCCTGATCGCATCGGCGGGGTGATGCATGAGAGAGAGCACTGAGCGGCCCTGGATGGCCGGGTGGGGCGTCATGTTCGTCACGTGTGCAGCGTATCGCGCCGACCCCGGGCGCCCCGAGCGGGCTGTGCCCCCGGGGTGTGACCCACGCCGGGGTTACGCCCCCGCGAGTGGCCCGTTCGTCCAGCCTGCACCGAGGCGCATGGCCAGATCGATGTCATCCGCCGTGGCGATGCCCTCGTCGACCAAGCGCCGCGCCTCATCGAGTGCCGCCGCGTAGTAGACGGCCGCAATGACCGGTTCGGTACCGAGTGGCATCGGGTCGGCATTGGGAATCAGCCCAGCGCCGGTCTTCCGCCCGAGGTCGCCGCATGCGACCAGCGGGGCGAGGGTGCCCGAATCGTTGAACCGATCGCCATATGCGCGCTCCAGATCGCTGCGGATACTCTCGAGTACGTCGAGCCCCACCAGGTCACCGAGCGCGAACGGACCCATGGGGGCGGGCCCGCCCTCCGACACCATCATGTCGGCAGTACGACGATCGACCGGCGCCGCCGCGGCGGCCCGATAGGCCTCCGCCATCGCGCGTACGAGCACCCGGTTGACCACAAACCCCGGACACTCGGCCACCCGCACCGGCTCCTTTCCGAGCGCCCTGGCAAGGGCACAGGCCCGGGCGATGGTCGTCGCGTCGGTGGCCGCCCCGGCGATGACCTCGACCAGGCGCATGGTGCTGGCGGGGTTGAAGAAGTGCAGGCCGATGAGGCGACCGGGACCCGTGGTGGCGTCTGCCAGCGCGGTGACCGAGAGGCCGGAGGTGTTGGTGGCCACCAGCGCGCCGGGGCGTACCGCCGCATCGATATCGGCGTGCACGCGGATCTTCAGGGCCAGATCCTCCGGCACCGCCTCGATGACCGCGTCGACGCCGCCGATGTCGGCGATGCCGTTCACAGCCGTGATGCCCGCCACCACGGCCGCTGCCTCATCGCTGCTCATCCGGCCGCGCTCCACGCGGCGGTCAGCAATGGCGATGGCACGGTCGCGTCCGGCATCGGCGCGGGCGCGGTCGGCGTCGGCCAGTAGCACGGTGAACCCCCGGGCTGCCGCAACGTGGGCGATCTCCGCCCCCATGGTGCCGCCGCCGACGATTCCGATTGTCGCGATGTCGTTCATGTGCCGAGTGTAAGTGACGTCCGGGGCTGCCGGTAACTTCTTGAAAACCGGACGTCACATCCGGTTCACCGCATCACACGGTGATGAACCCACCCGCCCACGACGTTGTTCACGGGCCCGCGATGACCACGCGGTACCGACAGCGTCGCCTCATTCTTCTGGTGACACTGCTCGGCGCCACGGTGATTCCGATCATCGCCGTTGGTGCATGGTGGCTCTGGCCGTTGCTGGTTATTCCCGCTGTCCTCGCAGCACCGCTTGCTGGTGGCATTGGTCTGATCGCCACGCTTCTGGCTGCCGCGGTGGCGCTGGCCACCGCATCGGCCGGGCAGGTGAGCGCTGGTGAAATCACCGCCGGGTTCGTGGCCGTGGTTGTACTTGCCGCCCTCGGAGCCGCACATGCCGGGATGGCCGAGGGGTTGGCGTTTGGCCAGCGTGATGCCGACGACGATCGTGGTCGCCGTCCCAGTGGGCTCGCGCCCCTCGATGTGTTTGACCTCATCGCCGACCGCGACTGCCAAAGGGCCGCTGAAGACGGCGGGCCAGTGAGCCTCGCGCTTGTCGGCATCACCGACCTTGACGACATCACCACGATTTACGGCGGTGCGGTACGTGATGCCCTGCTGGACGCAGCCAACCATGGCGTCGCCCGGGTGATCTCGCCCTCCGACCTGGTGGTGGACATCGGTGATGGGCGTTTTATGGCACTGGTCTCGGGGCCCGCGGAGCGGGCACGCGAGGCGGGAGATCGAATTGCAATCGCAATTGAGGCCGTGCATGTGCGGGGAGGAGGGGGCGTACGTGTGTCGGCGGGCGCGGTTGCCGCCGGCGTTGCCCAGTGGATCGACGGCGATCAGGGCATGGAGGGAATGCTGACGCGCGCCGAGTCGGCACTGATACCCGTGGCGCGCACCCCAGTTGGCATCACCGACGCCGCCGTGACGGGCGAGTTCAGGTCCGTCGCCGTCGCCGACGCCGCGTAAACCGGGCCACGACGGCACCAAGCCCGGCACCGGCGGCGATGTCGAGCGGCTCGTGATCGGCTGACGCCACCCGTGCTGCCAGACCGGCACCGGCGGCAACGAGGGCAAGGGTGCCAAGAAGCGGCTTGTCGCGCACGATCACCAGCGCGATCGCCGTTGCGGAGGCTGCATGGCGGCTCGGGAAGCCCCCCTCATCACGGGACCCGGGCCGCGGGCGGCCAATGCCATCACGTGCCGCACGGGCGATGCCCGCTGCCAGGCCGCCAGCTGCAAGGGCGCGCAGGCCGGTGGCACGCGAACCCGGCGATACCAGCAGGGCCCCGACGAGCAGTTGGAACGCGGGGCCGGTGGCATTGGCCACCAGTCGTGCGACTTCAGGGCCCCCTTCGATACCAGCCACCCGTGCACGGGTGGCTGCACCAATGCGACGATCGGCTCGTAGAACCGCGGCCGTAATCTCGGGCGAAGGCACGCGGCCACGGTACGAGACGTCCCGGATGCCCGCCCGGGTCTACGCTCACTGCGTGCGGATTCCGGTCATCCTCGTTGCGCTTGCGCTTGTCCCCGCGGCGGCCGGTCTTGCCGGATGCGGCGCATCGGTGGGAGGGGAATCCGCGGCGCAGTTGGTGCCCACGGCACAGCGCGAATCCGCGGCGCACCTGGCGGTGCCGATGCTTGAGGGTGCGGGGTCGCTGGCGGTGGGTGTGCCGGGGCCACGACCCACCGTGATCAACATGTGGGCGTCGTGGTGCGGTCCGTGCCGCAAGGAGATGCCCGATGTGCAGCAGTTCGCAACGACGCATCCTGCGGTGAGGGTGGTGGGTGTTGCGGTGAACGACTCCGTGGACGACGCCCGGGCATTCGCACGTGAGGTGGGAGTGACATTCCCCCTCGGGTTCGACCGGGGTGACGCCGTTGCCAATGCCTACGCGGTGAGCGGTTTGCCGACCACCGTGGTGCTCGACCGCGAGGGGCGGCTGGCCGCCACATGGCCCGGCCCGGTGACCAGTGCCGACCTCGCGCGGCTTACGGCCCCGCTGGTGGCGCGCGGCTGATCCGAGGCCACGTGCATACTCCCGGCGTGGGCATCGACGAACGGGTCAACGAGCACTGCCGCCGCCATGGGCTGCTGCCCTCCGGGGCGGGCGTCCTCGCAATGGTGTCCGGCGGCGCTGATTCCACGTGCCTCATGCACCTGCTCCCACGCCTGCATGATGGTCCGGTGCACGTACTTGTGGTGGACCACGGCCTGCGCGCGGCGGCTTCCGACGAGGCTGATGGGGTCGTTGTGGCCGCAGAGGGGCTCGGCCTCACCGTGTATCGCGTCGCTCTTGGTCTGGACGCCGGGCCTGCCGCAATGGAGCGTGCCCGTGATGCCCGGCTGGCCATCGCAGAGGAGATCAGGTGTCGCGAGGGGCTCGATCTCGTGGCGACCGGTCACACACGCACGGACCACGCCGAGACGATCATCTTCCGTATCGCCCGCGGTACCGGCCGTACGGGGGCGCTTGGCATCGCCCCGCGCCGAGATGCACTCATCCGCCCGCTGCTCACGCTCTCCCGCCACGAAACCCGCGAGTGGTGCGAATTGGCACGCGTGAGCTTCACGGACGACCCGACGAATGAGGATCTGGCGACGGCACGAGCTCGCGTGCGTCATGGGGCGATGCCCGCGCTCAGTCGTGTGCACCCAGCGGCCGAGGCGCATCTGGCCCGGCTCGCCGACCTTTTGCGCGACGAGTCCGAGGTGATCGACGCGGCCGCCTCCTCCGCATGGGATCGCTGCGCCCGCGACGGCGGCCTGGGCGCTCGCGATCTGGCCGCCGAGCCCGCTGCGCTGGCGCGCCTCCTGGTGCGCAGGCTTATCGCCGAGTCGGGGCTGCCATCAGACGCGCTCGGGTCGGGGCCGGTGGAGCGCGTACGCGCCCGGGCCGCCCGTGGCCGCGGACGCGATGAAATTCCCGGCGGGGTCGCGGTGATTGAGCGTGGAGTGCTTGTGGTGTCACCGCGCGTGACGGATGCCGGTGGCATCGGGGCCGCGGCATGAGCGCACAGGTGCCGGGCGAGATCATTCTCACACGCGATCAGATCCAGGGGCGCGTGGCGGAGATGGCCGCCGAGGTGTCGGTCGACTACGCCGGCCGCGACCCGCTGATCATCGGCATTCTCAAGGGCGCGGTGTTCTTCACCGCCGACCTGGTGCGCGAGATGTCCATCCCCTGCGAGTTCGACTTCATGGCGGTGTCGTCGTATGGGTCGGCCACGCACTCGTCGGGTGTGGTGCGCATCACGAAGGATCTCGATACCGCGATTGAGGGCCGGCACGTGCTGGTGGTGGAAGACGTCATCGACTCGGGTCGCACGCTCCGCTACCTCATGCGCAACCTCGCGTCACGCGAGCCGGCATCACTCGAGGTGTGCGCCCTGCTTGCCAAGCCCGCAGCCGATCGCCTCGACCTGCGCACGCGCTACGTGGGCTTCAGGTTGCCCGACGTATTTGTGGTGGGTTATGGGCTGGACGTTGATGAGCGTCACCGTGAGCTTCCATATATCGCCACGCTGGGCGACGCAACTGGTGCGTAGCGACCGTTGGATTCCTGCGTTCGCCGGTCGCTGCTACCCTCGTCCTCTGTCACCGAGCGGGAGTTAATCGCTGAGCCGGTTCTTCAAGAGCGCCGCATTTCCCATTCTGATCGTCGTGCTTCTCGCTTTCGTGGCGCAGAAGCTCGTGACCTCGAGTTCGCCGGCGACCGATACGCCCACGTTCACGGGCTTTCAGCAGGACCTCGCCACCGGCAAGGTCTCGCGAGTCACGATGAAGACGAAGGATCAGAGTCTCGAGGTCACGCTGAAGGATGGCAAGACCTACGTCACTGGCTACCCCGATAACTACGGGGCGCAGGTGACTGAGTCGGTGGACACCGCCAAGGTTCCATTCGTTGTGGAGGGCCGGGGCGGATCGGCATGGTGGGGATTCCTCATCACGCTTGCGCCGTTTGCGCTGTTCTTCGTGTTCTGGATCTTCCTCATGAACCGGATGCAGGGCGGCGGCTCGAAGGTGATGAGTTTCGGCAAGAGCCGGGCCAAGCGAATGTCGCCGGACCAGCCCAAGATCACCTTCCGCGACGTCGCCGGTGCAGATGAGGCCGTGGAGGAGCTGGAGGAGATCAAGGAGTTCCTCGAAGCCCCCAAGCGGTTTCTGGCGCTGGGTGCACGCATTCCCAAGGGTGTGCTGCTCTACGGGCCCCCGGGCACGGGCAAGACGCTTTTGGCCCGCGCGGTCGCAGGTGAGGCCGGTGTGCCGTTCTTCTCGATCTCGGGCTCCGACTTCGTGGAGATGTTCGTGGGCGTCGGCGCAAGCCGTGTGCGTGACCTCTTTGAGCAGGCGAAGCAGAACTCCCCGTGCATCATCTTCATGGACGAGATCGACGCCGTCGGCCGTCACCGCGGTGCGGGCATGGGCGGCGGGCACGACGAACGCGAGCAGACGCTCAACCAGTTGCTGGTGGAGATGGATGGGTTCGAGTCGAAGGACAACATCATCCTCATCGCCGCCACCAACCGTCCGGACATCCTCGACCCGGCCCTTCTCCGTCCAGGCCGCTTCGATCGCCAGATCATGGTGGACCGCCCCGACCGTGCCGGTCGCGCCGAGATCCTGCGCGTGCATACCCGCGGCAAGCCCATCTCGAAGGACATCGACCTCGACACGCTTGCGGGGCAGACCCCGGGGTTCACCGGCGCCGACCTGGCCAACCTGGTCAACGAGGCCGCGCTGCTGGCCGCGCGCAAGGACAAGAAGATCATCGACGAGCTGGAGCTGGAGGAGGGCATTCTCCGGGTCATCGCCGGCCCCGAGAAGAAGAGCCGTCTGCTCTCCGACAAGGAGCGCGTGGTTACCGCGTACCACGAGATGGGCCACGCAATCGTGGGCCACTTCCTGCCGAACGCCGACCCCGTGCACAAGATCTCCATCGTCAGTCGCGGGCAGGCCCTGGGCTACACCATCTCAATGCCCACCGAGGACAAGTTCCTCATCACCAAGGCCCAGCTTGAGGACACCATGGCCATGACCCTGGGCGGCCGTGCCGCCGAGGAGTTGGTGTTCACCGAGATCACCACAGGTGCGGCGAACGACCTGGAGAAGGTCACTGCCACGGCCAAGCAGATGACCATGCGCTTCGGCATGAGCGAGAAGCTCGGGCCGCGGGTGCTGGGCCATGCGCACGGCGCGCCGTTCCTCGGCCGCGACATGCACTCCGAGCCCGATTACTCCGACGAGATCGCCCGCCAGATCGACTTGGAGATCCGTCGCATCATCGAGGAGGCCTACCAGTGCGCGAAGGACATCCTGTCTGAGCACCGTGCGGACCTCGAGAACGTCACGCAGGTACTGCTGCGACGCGAGACCATCGAGCGCGAGGAGTTCCTGCGCCTTCTCGACGGTGAGAACGAGGCCGATGTCTTCCGCGTGAAGGATGAGCGTGCCCGCCAGAACGCCGCTGAGGCCGAGCGCGAGGCCGCTGAGGCTGAGGCTGAGGCCGAGGCAACGTCGCACCGCCTGCCCATGCCGCCTCCGGCGCCCGGCCAGGCCGGCACCGCCGGCGCGTAGCAGTACCTGCTGAGCGGGCCCGCATGACGGGTACGCTTTCGCGCATCAGCGATCCGCTCTCATGGCTGTGCGCTCCATGCGTAATGGGCATCCTCAACGTGACGCCCGACTCGTTTGCCGACGTGGGCCGCCACGCCGGGGCCCCGGGCGCGGCGGCACGGATTCTGGCGGTGGCCGCGGAGGGAGCCGCCATCTGCGACGTGGGGGCCGAAAGCACGCGTCCTGGTGCGCAGGCGGTACCGGCAGATGAGGAGCTGCGCCGTCTTGAGCCCACGCTGGCCGCGATCGCCGCCGGCGTTGACATCCCCATCTCAATCGACACACGCCATGCCTCCACTGCCCGCGCGGCCATTGATGCGGGGGCCGTGCTGGTAAATGACGTCAGCGCGGGCGCCGACCCCGGAATGTTTCCGCTCGTGGCCGATCGCGGCCGTGCGATTTGTCTCATGCACATGCGCGGTGAGCCCGCCACGATGCAGGATGACCCCCGGTACGACGACGTGGTGGACGAGGTGCGCGCCTTTCTGGAGGCCCGGCTCGAGGCCGCTGTGTCGGCCGGTATTGCCGAGGACCACGTGCTTCTCGATCCGGGCATCGGCTTCGGCAAGACGCTTGAACACAACCTCGCGCTGCTTCGAGGGATTCCCGCCATTGCCGCCCTCGGGCGCCCCGTCGTGGTGGGAGTGTCCCGCAAGGGCATGATCGGCGCGATCACCGGGCGCGAAATTGAGGACCGGCTGGCCGGTTCGCTGGGTGCGGGTCTCTGCGCCGTGGCGGGTGGGGCTGCAGTTCTGCGGGTGCATGATGTGTGCGAGACGGTCGATGCGCTGGCCGCATGGACGACGATCAATGGGGGAGATACGGCATGAGCGATCTGGTAGTGACGATCAGTGGCCTTGAGGTTGTGGGCCATCATGGGGTGCACCCCGAGGAGCGCGTGCTGGGGCAGCGGTTCGTGGTGGATGTGGAGATGTTCCTCGCGCATGACGGCGCGGCGACCACCGACGCCCTCACCGACACCGTGGACTACGCGACGCTGTGCGATGACATCTCGGCCATCGTGGCTGGCGAGCCCGTGGCGCTTCTTGAGCGCCTTGCGCGTCTGGTAGCCGACCGGGCGCTTGCCGATCCTGCCGTGCGTGCTGCCACCGTGACAATCGCCAAGCCCCACGTGGCGATCCCGCATGTGGTCGACGACGTATCGGTCTCGCTCCACGCAGTGGCTGACGGGTCCTGATGCAGTTCTGGCTGGGTCTGGGGTCGAACCTCGGCGATCGGGTTGCGGCGCTGCAGGCAGGGATCGACACCCTCGCCGCCGCAGGCGTCGTGGCCGACGCGGTGAGCGGTGTGTACGAAACCGCCCCACAGGATCTGGCCGACCAGCCGGCATTCCTGAATGCCGTCATCCGTATCCGCACCGACCTGGATCCGCCGGCGGTTCTGGCCGTGGCCAAGCGGGTGGAGCACGAGGCGGGTCGCACCGCCGGCCCCCGCTATGGCCCGCGGCCGCTCGACGTGGACCTGCTGGCATGGGGGGGCGGTGAGTGGCACACCTCTGACCCCGATCTGGTGATCCCGCATCCACGCATCTGCGATCGGCGCTTTGTGCTTGTACCTCTGGTGGAGGTTGAGCCCTTCATGGAACTGCCAGACGGCTCGCGGATCAGCGCACTGCTCGATGCCCTCGATGCACCGTCGCAGCCCGTCCACAGCACCCGGCTGGCACTGGCGCTCCCGGGCTCTGCCCCGCCGGGTCTATGATCCCGCCCCCGAATGCCGCTCGACCCCGGAGGGGGCGTGATGTCCCAGACCGATGAACTTGATGAGTACGACGCAGAACTGGAACTCCGCCTCAAGCGCGAGTACTCCGACGTGTTCCCACTCTTTCGCTACTGCGTGCTCACGCAGGAGGCGACGTACCTGTGCAATCACCTGGACCGCAAGTTCGATCCGCAGACCGCTTACCCGTACTTCCACATCACCATGGAGGATGTGTGGGTGTGGGACAAGAACCGCCCCACACGCATCATTCCCCGGGTTGAGGTGCACACCACCCAGGACGTGACGGTGGAGATGCTGCGCATGGACGATGTGGATGACCTCGACGCGGTTGTCCTGGAGGACTGACCGTGCTGCTCGCCGTCGATGTCGGCAACTCGCAGACCGTGGCAGGGCTCTTCTCGGGTGACGAGTTGCTGCACGACTGGCGTGTCTCCACGGTTCGCCGCACCACAGTTGATGAGCTGGCGGCGAGCTACGACACCATTCTGGAGCTGCGCGGCGGAAGCCTGACCGAGGTGGACCACGTGGTGGTGGCGTCGGTGGTCCCCGAGCTGACCGTTGCGTATCAGGCGCTGGCCGACAGGTATCTCGATCGTCCCGCGGTTGTCGTGGGTCCAGGCGTGCGCACCGGCATGCCGCTTCTGGTCGACAATCCGCATGAGGTGGGTGCCGATCGCATCGCCAATGCCGTGGCTGCCCACGCCCGATTTGGCGGGCCATGCGTGGTGGTGGACTTTGGAACCGCCACCACACTCGATGTGGTGTCGGCAAATGGAGAGTTCGTCGGTGGCGTTATTGCTCCCGGTGTGGACAGCGGCCTCGATGCCCTCTCGCAGCGTGCCGCGCGTCTGATGCGCGTGGAACTCGCAGCGCCGCCGACTACGATCGGGCGCAACACGGTGGAATGCATGCAGTCGGGGCTGGTACTGGGTGCCGCCGCGATGGTGGACGGCATGGTGGGCCGGATTGCCATTGAGCTTGGCGCACAGCCCATCGTCATTGCCACTGGAGGTCTCGCGCCGTTGGTGCTCCCGCATTCGGTGCTTATTGAGGAGCATGAGCCCATGCTCACCATCGAGGGACTCAGGCTCGTGCACGAGCGCACGACCGGCACCACAACGCGCAGTCGCCGCCGGTGAAGAAGCGCATGCGTGCCCTCGTGGCGGCGCGCCAGCGCGATCCGGTGGCACCGCCGCCATCGGATGGCCACTGGCCGCTCGCAGAGCCCTTCAGCGTTGGGGATGTGGTCATTCCCAACCGGGTGGTGCAGGCCCCGCTTGCGGGCATCGGCAACCGGGTATTCCGTGCTCAGTCCCGTCGCCACGGTGCCGGGCTGGTGGTATCGGAGATGGTTGCGGCCCACGGCATCCGGCACGGAAATCGGCGCACCACCTCCATGCTCGAGGTGGTACCCGGCGAGCACCCGATGTGCATCCAGGTATTTGGCGGTGCCCCCGACGTGATGGCCGAGGCCGCCAGGGCGGTGGAGGAGGCCGGTGCCGACATGGTGGACATCAATATGGGGTGCCCGGTGCCGAAGATCATGAAGACCGGTGCAGGGGCGTCACTGCTGGCCGACCCGGACCGCGCGGTGGCGGTGATCCGTGCGATGGCCGATGCCGTGCGTATTCCGGTGACGGTCAAGATGCGGCGGGGGCTGAAGCCGGGCGACTGCGACCCGGCCGATCTGGCACGGCGTTTTGAGGATGCCGGCGCGGCGATGATCACCATCCACCCCCGCGCAGCCGCTGAGGAGTACTCCGGCAGCGCCGACCACCAGATCAGCGCGGAGGTGGTCCGGGCGGTGCAGGTTCCCGTGGTGATCAGTGGCGATATCGCCGACGCCGCAGGGGCTCGCGAGGCCCTCGAGCGCACTGGTGCCGCGGGAGTGATGATTGGCAGGGCGGCCCTCGGCAATCCATGGGTGTTCCGTGCGATCGGAGAAGGGGCGGCCGACCCCCGGCCGCCGCTGTACGAGGTCATTGATGAGCTCGTCGGGTTCAGCAACGACATCGTGGGCGTGCTCGGCGCCGACAACGCGTGCCACTACCTGCGCAAGTTCCACTCGTGGTATCTCGTCGGCCGGGGCGTCCCCGAAGACCAACTCCAGGCCCTCATGGAGGACCCCACACTCGACATCGCGCTCGACCGGCTGGCCCGCCTGCGCGAGGCGGCAATTCTTGCCGCGTGAGACAGCGCACCCGCTTTCACTTTGAAAGTTGCCCGCCCCCGACCCTCTGGGCTATTGTCCGCGACCGCATACGAGGCAATGACCCTCAGGGGAGGCCGCAGTGGACCGTGAGGTAATCCTCACCGAAGAGGGCTTCAACAAGCTCGAAGATGAGATTGAGCACCTCACGACGAAAACGCGTCGTGAGGTGGCCGAGCGCATTAAGACCGCGCGTGAATTCGGTGACATCTCAGAGAACTCCGAGTACGACGACGCCAAGAACGAGCAGGCGCGCGTCGAGAGCCGGATCATCCAGATCGAGCATCAGCTCAGGAATGCCCGCATTATCGACACGCACGACGTGCCGACAGATGTCGTGAGCATCGGAGTCAAGGTGACGGTGCGTACGACGGCCGACAAGAAGACCATGAGTTTCTCGGTCGTCGGTTCGGCCGAGGCCGATCCGCTTACCAACCGGCTCTCGAATGAGAGTCCGATCGGCAAGGCGTTGATGGGCCGCAAGAAGGGCGACAAGGTTACCGTCGTGAGCCCCCGCGGCCAGGTCGAGTACCAGGTCGTGAAGATTGAGGCGGAGGACTGAGCACGTCTGCCGACGCCCCAGGCGGGGCGTCGCCCGGGGACGTCGACGGCGGCATTGACCGCCTTATCGCTGACCGCCGCCAGAAGGCGGACGAGCTGCGGGCTGCGGGTATCAACCCGTTCCCGGCACGGTTTACGGGCCGGGGGTCCATCGCGGATGCTCGAGCGCTCGGCGATGGGCTGGAGCCCGGGGCCGAGGCCACCGGGCAGGTGACCATCGCGGGCCGTCTGGTAGCGCGCCGTGGCCAGGGCAAGACCGTGTTCGCCGATGTCGAGGACCGTTCGGGCACGGTGCAGGCATGGGCCACGCTTGACCGCCTCGGAGACGATGGACTGAGCCTGCTCGCCGGCGCGCATCTGGGCGACATCATCGGAGTCCGGGGCACCATCGTGCGCACCCGGCGTGGCGAGATATCGGTTGCCGCCGACTCAGTGGAGATGCTCGCCAAGGCGCTGCGCCCGCCGCCCGATCGCCATGCCGGTCTCACCGACCCGGAGACCCGCTACCGGCAGCGGTACCTCGACCTCATGGCATCCGAAGACGTACGCAGCCAGTTCGTCATGCGGGCCCGCGCCATCTCGGGCGTGCGCCGCTTCCTCGACTCCCGCGGGTTCATCGAGGTCGAGACACCTGCGCTGCAGCCGATCTACGGCGGTGCCGCGGCGCGACCTTTCGTCACGCACCACAACGAGCAAGGTCGCGATCTGTTTCTGCGCATCGCCACCGAGCTGTACCTCAAGCGGTGCATCGTGGGCGGGCTCGAGAAGGTGTACGAGCTCGGCAAGGACTTCCGCAACGAGGGCGTGTCGTTTAAGCACAACCCTGAGTTCACGATGCTGGAGACCTACGAGGCATACGCCGACTACGAGGACGTAGCCGCGATGCTCGAGGAGATGGTGTCCGCCGCTGCCGTGGAGGCCACTGGTGGCATGAAGGTGCCATGGAAGGGCGGGGAGATCGATCTCACGCCGCCGTGGCGCCGTGTGCGTCTCACAGATGCGCTCGAGGAGACCAGCGGCATCGACGTGCTGGCCCACCCCGACGCCGATTCTCTCCGCGCTGCAATGCGCGCCGCAGGCCTTGACGCGCCCGACACGGCGCCGTGGTCCAAATTGGTGGACGGCATCCTCAGCCAGTCGCTCGAGCCCACCCTTATTCAGCCCACCATCCTGCTGGACTACCCGCTCGAGCTCTCGCCCTTCGCCAAGCGGCGTGAGGACGATCCGCGGCTCGTGGAGCGCTTTGAGGCGTTCTGTGCGGGCATGGAGATCGCCAATGCATTCTCCGAACTGAACGACCCCGACGACCAGCGCGAGCGGTTTGCGATGCTGCAGGCCGACCGCGCTGCGGGGGACGATGAGGCCCAGCCCGCCGATGAGGACTTCCTTACGGCGCTTGAGCA
>CAMCOB010000025.1 GCA_945876305.1 Bifidobacterium breve | reverse complement strand
GGATCGGAGCTGCTGAGCGACGACACCTTCTTCACCGTGTACCTCGCCCCGCCCAAGGTGATCGGCGTGGCACCAGGTACCCCTGGGGCGGAAACGCCCTCGGCACCCTCCGGCTGATCCGGTTCAGTCGGCCACGGGGCGTCGGCTGGCCTTATGGATGCCATCATCATCGGGCAGTCCAAGCGCCCGGTTGATGGCCTCGAGCGGCGTGACCCCTACGTCCACTGCGTTGAGGCCCACCCGCGGCGCCTCGGGAATTGAAGATTTGTCAATTTGCGTTCTGTGATCCTCCACATCCCGGGCCCACGGTTCCTGCAGCACCGGCCAGTGGGCCAGCACCTCCCGGTGGCGCACTTCGCGCCCACCCGTACCCCCCGCGGCCCGTGGGCCGGATGCGTGCTTCGGGATCACGGCATCCCCACCGGCCGACACCCCTCCGGGTGCGGCTGGATGCGTGCGGCGAAGTCATACGCATCGACCACACCGCGGAAGCAGGCCGTGCCTCTCCACGCCGGGTGGCCGTTCCAGATGATTTCTTCGCCCTGCCACAACTCCACGTGGGCCTCCATGATCGCGTCATGCCCCACTCCGCCGGCAAGTGGACCATGCGTACACTAGCCAGCGTCATCCCGATTCCCCTGCGCCAGGAGCATCACATGAGCGAGTCCGGTCCGGCAATCAGCAACCTGCAGGCCGATGGTGCGCAGTACCCGCCGCCCGCCGCGTTTGCCGCCGCCGCCCGCATCAACGACCGCAGCGTGGTCGAGCACGCCGATGCCGACTTCATCGCCTGGTGGGAAGACCAGGCGCGGCGCCTGACGTGGGACACCCCCTGGACCAGGGCGCTGGACGACGATGACGCGCCGTTCTACCGATGGTTTACGGGCGGCACCCTCAACATTGCCGCCAACTGCCTCGATCGCCATCTCGCCGAGCGCGGCGACAAGGTGGCCATCCACTGGGAGGGCGAGCCGGGCGACACCATCACCCTCACGTACCGCGACCTGCATGCCCGGGTATGCCGCTTTGCAAACGCTCTGACGGACCTCGGCGTGGGCGTGGGCGGTCGCGTGGCCATCTACATGGGCATGGTCCCCGAACTGCCCATCGCCATGCTGGCCTGCGCACGACTTGGTGCCGCCCATACGGTGGTGTTCGGTGGGTTCTCAGCAGAGGCCCTGGGCCAGCGCATGGTCGATTTTGGGGCCACCGTGCTCGTCACCCAGGATGAGGGCTGGCGGGGAGGCAAGGCGATCCCGCTCAAGGCCAATGCGGATGGCGCGCTCGAGCAGGCCCCGGACGTGCTCCACTCGGTGGTGGTACGCCGGACCGATGGCGACATCAAATGGATGCCCGGGCGCGATCTGTGGTTTCACGACCTTGAGGCGGCGGCATCGCCCGAGCACGTCGCCCAGCCGATGGACGCCGAGCAGATGCTGTTTGCCCTCTATACCTCGGGAAGCACCGGAAAGCCGAAGGGGATCGTCCACACAAGCGGCGGATACCTCACGGGAGCGGCATCCACGCACGCGAACGTATTCGACCTGCGCGACGACGACGTGTACTGGTGCGCGGCCGACATCGGCTGGATCACCGGGCATTCGTACATCGTGTACGGACCCCTCGCCAACGGCGCGACAAGCATCATGTATGAAGGCGCACCCGGGTATCCCGGGCAGGACCGCCTCTGGGACATCGCCAGCCGGTACGGGGTCACAATCCTGTACCTGGCCCCCACCGCCATCCGCTTGTTCATGAAGTGGGGCGATCAGGCGCCGGCTGGACATGACCTCTCGCGCATCCGACTGCTCGGCAGTGTCGGTGAGCCCATCAATCCCGAGGCGTGGGAGTGGTACCGCACGCACATCGGTGGGGGTGCGGCACCGATCGTGGATACCTGGTGGCAGACCGAGACCGGCAGCATCATGATCAGCCCGCTGCCAGGGCTCGACACCCTCAAGCCGGGATCGGCAGGCAAGACACTGCCAGGGCTCCGCGCCGAGATCCTGGGCGAGGATGGCAACCCCGTCCCCGCTGGCGAGGGTGGCTATCTGGTGCTCTCCCAGCCGTGGCCATCAATGCTCAGAACCATTCTGGGCGATGACGAGCGGTATATCTCCACCTATTGGGCCCGCTTCCCGGGCAAGTATCTGGTGGGTGACGGGTGCCGTAAGGACGCCGACGGCGACCTGTGGCTGCTCGGTCGCATCGACGACGTCATGAATGTGTCGGGGCACCGCCTGTCCACCATCGAGATCGAGAGCGCGCTGGTGGATCATCCGGCGGTCGCCGAGGCCGCGGTCATTGGTCGGTCCGACCCGCTCACCGGCGAGGCCGTCGCGGCCTTCGTGACGCTTCGCGATGGGTTCGAGGGGAACGACGCCCTCATCGCCGAGCTTCGTGATCACGTGGCCCTGCGGATCGGTGCCATTGCCAAGCCCAAGTCCATCGTGATCACCCCCGACCTGCCCAAGACGCGGTCGGGAAAGATCATGCGGCGACTGCTCCGGGACGTATCGGAACAGCGCAACCTGGGTGATGTCAGCACCCTCGCCAACGAAGAGGTCGTCGCCGCCATCTCACAGACGGCCGAGACGATGCGCGCCAGCGAGGACTGACCCGGGCGCTAACTCAGCGCCGGGGGAATTCCTCGGTCAGCGGCCTCAAGGCGGTCGATGGCGTGCATGCGTGCCGCCTCTACCGCCTGGCGAGGCGGGGTCATGCGATGGGCCTCCCGGTACCAGGCGAGCATGCCCTCCATGGCCAGCGCCAACGCGAGGCGCCCATGGGCATCCTCCTGCCGGGCGTCCCACGCGCCGGCCACCAATGCTGCCAACCCAAGGACCTGCGGCGACTTTGGGGGCGACTTCAGCACCGTGACCGGGCCGACGGCCGATCGGGTGAGCACCCCCCGTATGCGCGTGCCCCCACGTGCGGATGGCCAATCGGTAACGCGCACCTCCATCGGTGCGGCGCCCCGGCCAGATGCCCGCAGGATGCCCTCGGGAATCGACCCATCGGCACTGTCGGCAATGGCCGATGCGAGACGCTTGACAGCCTCCCCGAATGCCGGACCGTGGTCCTCGTGCATGCGGTGCACCGTCCACGCCATGAGGCCGAGCGTGAGGTCAAGGCGGTCAGACGCCACTCCACGGCCGGATCCCTCTCCCCGTGGGACAAATCGCACCGCGGCCAGGCCCGGTGCAGGAAGCGCGACCTCGAGTCGCGCATATTCCCTGCTCAAGATCACAAAGTGGCTTTCTGATGGGAGATACGTCCGAGCGGGTTGCTACCTTCGAAATTACTCCGCAGCAAGCGCTGCAGCCTCCGTCCGGAGGGCCCTGAAGCAAGGAGACCCATGACCAAGGCCGACTTCGTCAAGCGCATCGCACGTACCGCCGATCTTACGAATGATCAGGCAACCCGTGCCGTGCAGGCCGTTCTCGATGAGATCGAGCTCGCTCTCAAGTCCGGAGATGAAGTTCAGTTCTCCGGTTTTGGCAAGTTCTCGGTTTCGCACCGTGCAGCACGTGAAGGTGTTGACCCACGTAATCCCGGTAACAAGATCCAGATCTCGGCTCGTACGGTGCCGCGATTCTCAGCGGGCGCGCAGCTCAAGCGCTCGGTTGCCGGCTGATGATGTGACCTTCTCCCACCTGCCGTCCACAGTGGACGGCAGGTGGGAGAGTCATTTCGCTCCTCGCCCCTACTTCTTGGTGGCGAAGTCGAGCGTGATGTATGCGCCCTCGGGAAGCGACTGCACCGAGTTGAGCGTGAACGAGTAGATCGACCCGCCGGTGGTGAACTTCGCGCCGCTCAGGTCGTAGGCGCCCTCGTCAGTGGCCGTGTCCGGCGTGATCGTGGGCTCGCCGAGGTTCGTGCCCGTGAGGGCCACCTCGTACGCCTGGTTGCTTACGCCACCACCGATCGGGATCTTCAGCGAGCACGCCTCTTCGGCCCCCACGCAGTCCACCTGCTTCACGGTGCCGCTGGTGGTGGATGTGGTGTCCGTCGTGGCAGTGGTGTCAGCAGCCGCAGTTGACGCAGCGGCGGCCGTGTCGGCCGTCGATGTGGCGGGGTCTGATGACCCACCGCAGCCGGCGAACACGAGGGTGGTAGCCGCAGCACCAGCCGCGGCAAGGATAAGAAGACGACGTACGGCCATTTCATAACTCCTGCTCGTGGAAATACGACTTGCCGTGCTAACGCTAGACGGGAGCGCGGTCGTCCACGTGACTGCCGGATGAATGCTTCGTCCACCACGCACTGAATGCCGGAGGCGGGACTCGAACCCGCACGCCCCGAAGGGCCGGGGATTTTAAGTCCCCCGCGTCTACCAGTTCCGCCACTCCGGCCCGACTCTCGAGGTGACTAGCGCCCGAACGTGGCGGCGCCGGGCGTGCGATCCACTGCCGACACGCGGGTGTCCTCGACCATCCGCGCCCAGTCCTCCGGGAGTAATGGCCACTTGTCGAGCACCTGCTGAAACCTGATGTGCCGGGTGTTCTCGCCCTTCGAGAACATCATGCGCTGGGTGTCGCGCGGGTCCCCCGCACTGGCCACGCGGCCGCCGGGTCCACCAGCGGACGTGGCCGTCGCACCTTTCACATCCCGGGCCTCGGTACTCATGGTCGTAAGTCTATGCCGTGCGCGCCACGGGAACGAGGCGGGGATCTGCCGCGATGCCGTCCAGCAGGTCGCGCTCCGACACGATTATCTCGTTCACGTCGAGGGCCGACATGGCTCCCAGAAGGATCGCCATGCCGTTGACGATGACATCGGCCCGGTCGGGATGCATCCCGGGCATCCGCCTGCGGGCGGGCACATCGAGCGCAGATGCAGTGTCGAGTGCCACTTCGATATCGCTGCGCGAGAGGCGCATCCGGTGAATCCGCTCCGGATCGTAGAACCCAGCGCACAGGGCGGCGGCCTGAGTCACGGTCCCGGCCAGCCCAACAACGGGCCCCTCGGATGCAAACCCGCTGGTGGCCGCAGCCACCAGTCGCAGAGCCGTGTCGTGTGCCTCGTCAATCGACTTGTCGAGATCGCGCACCACACCGAGCGGCAGGCTCACCAGACTCCGTGGGCCACTGGCATCCCCCTCCACCACCTCGGTACTGGCACCGCCGATGTCGATCACGCGGCAGGGACCGGCATCCGGCGGCAACGCCATACGGGCGCCCGCAAAGGCAAGTGTGGCCTCCTGCTCGCCGGTCACGATGGTGAGCGCGCTCCCCAGCTGCCTCCGGAACACATCCTCAATGGCGCCGTGGTTCGGGGCCTCGCGCACCGCGGCGGTACCGACTGCCACGACGGGCGGGGATCCCGCCACGACGATGCGCTCGGCGTAGTCGGCAAGACAGGCGTCGAGGCGCGCGAGCGCGTCAGCACATACCGATCCATCGGGGAGGGCCCCACGGCGCAGGCCGGTCACCGTGCCCACGCGTTCCCCCACCGCGCCGTCGGCGGTCATGCGCTCAAGCAGCAGCAAACGGACCGAATTGGAGCCGACGTCCAGGACGGCGGCCCGCACGGTCATCGCCCGCGGAACTTGGCGAGTGCGCGAATGCCCGCAAGCCACCCAAGGGGGCCCCGGAGATCGGCAAATGCGACGGATGCGTGATGGCCGATCACCTGAAGCTCGGCCACCGACACCCGGAGTTCCTCGATCTCACGTGAGAGTTCGTCGGCACCGGCCTGAGCACGGGCCACGCCGGCGTCGATATCGCGCATGCCGGCGCTGATGCCCTCGACCAGTGGGGTGATCTGCCGTGATGCCGACTTCACCCGGCGGCGCAGAATAAGCCCGCGCACCACTGCAAAAGCCAGCCCCGCCAAAATAAGTGCACCCATCGCGAGGGCCGAACCACCAACGACCCAGCCCACGCCCTAGGCCTCCTGCGCCAGGGCGGCGCATGCAATGGTGGTGGCAGAAGAGATCACGGATCGGGAGACTACCGCCATGCACCCATCCACCCACACCCCGTCGGCCGAGGTCCACTGGGTTGACGTCTTCGCTACGAGACCGCTCACAGGCAACCCCCTCGCCGTCATTCTGTGCGAGGCGCCGTGGGATGACGCGCATATGCAGGCAATGGCAGCAGAACTGGGGCTTTCCGAGACCGTGTTTGCAGCGCGCAGCCCAGAGCCCGCGTTACGCATCTTCACTCCCACCGTGGAGATCCCTATGGCGGGACACCCCCTGGTGGGAGCGGCATGGGTGCTGCACCATCAGGCATGGATCGCCGACCGCGCGGTCTTGCGTGCCCCCGGTGGCCACGTGGCGGTCGCCATCCGCGGGAGCGACGCCTTCGTGGTGCCTCCTGCACCCCGGCATATTGCCGACGTTGATGCAGGCGAGATCGCAGCGGCACTCGGCACGACGAGCACGGGCACGGCGCCCGTCTGGCACGCGGGCCTGGCGCAGGTCATGCTGGCTGTGGACGACCCGCGCGCACTCAGCCCCGACCACAATGCCCTGATGGCGCTCGGTATCCGTGATGGCTGGGCTGGCGCCAGCGCGTACCGAGTGGTCGATTCGTCCCCGGGGCGCATCACCGCTGAAGTACGCC
Source organism: Bifidobacterium breve (assembly GCA_945876305.1). Lineage (GTDB taxonomy): Bacteria > Actinomycetota > Thermoleophilia > Miltoncostaeales > Miltoncostaeaceae > SYFI01. Next base: position 7,665 of record CAMCOB010000025.1, on the reverse strand, counting down.
ACTTCGCTGCCCCCATCGGCATTCCCGAGGACCCGGTCACCGGAAGCGCGGCGGGGGCGCTGGGGGCCGCGCTCGCATATGCCGGCCACGGCGAGAGCGGCCTGCTGCATCTGGAGGTGCGGCAGGGACACTCGATGGGGCGCCCCGGGGAGGTGCGCGTGATCGTCACGATCACCGACGATGTGCCGGTGGCCCTCGAGGTGGGCGGGACGGTGGTCCCCATCATGTCGGGCGTGATCGGGAGCACCGTTGCCGCGGGGTAGGGTGAGTGGGATGACCGGTCCGCCGATTCTCGACCGCCGCCTCGTGTTCGTTTTGGGCAAGGGCGGCGCGGGAAAGACCACAGTCGCCAGCGCACTGGCGCTGGGACTTGCCGATGCCGGCAAGCGCACACTGCTCATTGAGGTGGCATCGGAGCGCCGCACCGAAGTGCTGTTTGGCACCCTGCCGGCGGTCGGCGGCGTGCCGCAGGAGGTACGGCCCGGACTCGCGACGCTGTCCATCGACTCGGAGAAGGCCACCGAGGAGTATCTGGCCCGGCAACTGCCCATGCGCCCGCTCGTGGAGTTGATGGTGCGCAGCCGGGCCTTCCATCAGGTGGCCCAGGCGGCACCGGGCCTGTCGGAATTGGTCACGGTGGGCAAGATCTGGGATCTGGCCACCGCCGTAAAGGGTGACGCGCCGGTATGGGATCGCATCGTGGTTGATGCTCCGGCCACGGGTCATGGCATCGCACTGCTCGAGGTGGCCGGGCGTATTCGCGAACTCGCCGGGTCCGGGCCCATCCGAGATCAGGCCGAGAAGATCGAGCAGGTTATCCACCACCCTGCCGCCACGGGAGTGCTGGTGGTGGCCATTCCGGAGGACCTCGCGGTGAGCGAGGCCGTGGAGTCCGTTGCGGCGCTCTGCGAACGCGATCTGCCGGTGGCCGCGGCCGTAATGAACGCCGTCCGGGCATCGGTATTTATGGATGCCGATGAGGCGCCGCTCATCGCGGTTGCGGCAAGCACGGGCGGGGCCGCAGCGCGGGCAGCCGCCGCCGCCGGGCTGGCCGATCTGATCGCCGCTCGCCACGATCAGGCCGAGATTGCCGCGCTGGCCATTGGTACCAACCTTCCCGTGGTATCGCTGCCCGATGTGGCCGACCTGCGGCCGGGTTCGGGTGGCCTCGAACGGCTGGCCGCCGCACTCATGACCGATCCGGCCATCGGGGGTGGCGCATGAGCACTGACCTCCTCCGATTGGTGGAGGGCCGACGCATCGTGGTGGTTGCAGGGGCGGGCGGGGTGGGCAAGACCACCGTCTCGGCGGCGCTGGCACTCGGGCTCGCTGCCCGCGGCGCGCGGGTTGCGGTGGTCACCATTGACCCTGCCCGACGTCTGGCTGCGGCCCTTGGAATTGGTGCGCTGGGCGACATGCCACACCGGGTGGATGCCGCGCGGGTGGAGGCATCTGGCATGGCGATGCTCGGCACGATGGACGCCCTCCAGCTCGACCCGCGCGCCACGTTCGACCGGCTGGTTGCCCGCGAGGCGCCCAACGAGGCCGCTCGCGAGCGGATCCTCGCCAACCGCATCTACCGGCACCTGTCGAGCACCGCCGCCGGTGCGCAGGAATTTATGGCAGTGGAGCGCCTGCACGAGCTTCATGACTCGGGCGACTACGACGTGGTGGTGCTCGACACTCCCCCGGCGCGAAACGCCCTGGACTTCCTTGACGCACCCGAGCGCATGACCCGATTTATGGAGGGGCGTGGGTTGCGGCTGCTGCTGGGCCCCCGGGGAGGAGCAGGCCGGGTGGGCTGGCGCGCGCTGCAGGCCGGGGGATCAATGGTGATGTCGGTACTTGAACGCCTGACCGGAGCCGAACTGATCAGCGAGATCAGAGAGTTCCTGCTGTCGTTCGATGGCATGTACCAAGGCTTCAGCGATCGCGCTGCAGCGGTAAACCAACTGCTGTCGTCAGACGATGCCCGCTTCGTCGTGGTCACCGGGCCACAGCCCGAGCCATCCGCCGAGGCACATGCGCTGTGGGACCGCCTCACCACCGATCGCTACCCCCTGGGTGCGCTGGTAGTGAACCGTGTGCACCCGGTACCGGGCGGAGCAGATGACGCCCCCGACGGGCTCGAGGAGTTGCTGCGAAGCGCCGGGGCCTCAGATCCCGCCGGTCTCGCCCGACGTGCCACAACAGTGCTCGATGCCGCCCGGGCTCGTGCCCGGGCCGACCGCCACGAGATTGACGCCCTCACCATCGCATTGCACCACCCGCACGTTGTGACGGTACCGGCACTTGAGTCCGATCCGGTCGAGGTGGCGGGCATCGCGCACATCACCAGGGCCCTCGGGACCACCTGAAAACGCGAGGGGCCCCGCCATCAGGCGGGGCCCCGGTCACATCACCTGAGAGGGCAACGACTAGGCGTCGAGGCACACCACGTACACAATGAAGTTCGCTGAGTTTGTGGAGCTGTTCTCGAGCGAGGCGTTCCACCCAACCGGTACCTGATTGGAGATGGTGGGGGCCTGTCCATTGGCCAGCGCCGGACGGCTGTAGAGCACCGTGGCGTTGTAGCCCGTATAGGTGGCATCCGGCACGCCGCCAAACCCACCGCCGGTCACGTCGTCACCGCTATCGCACTTGGGAAATGCCGATCCGCTGGTGCCGATGGGCACGGTCACCTGCTGGTAGCGCAGGTACGTGGTGATGGCACCCGGAGCAAGCGTGGTCTTCAACACGCTGTTGCTTGCAAGGGTGCGGTTGTTGATCGCGTTGTTTGCGATCTTCACGTTCTTGACCGACTTGTTGACCAGGTCATTACCACTGATCTGCGTTGCGGCGTACGCACCACCACCGGCGAGTGCCACAACAAGCGCGGTCGACGCCACCACCATCGCGGCGCTGGGACGACGGAAACGGGAGTTGATCTTCATTACTGGGCGACCTCCTGGTCACGAACTGTGGGGATGCATCTGGTGCGATTTGGCTATCCACCCCCGGCCTCCTTCCTCAGCGCGCCAGCACCACGGTCCCCTCGCGTCCGGTGCCCACCACGACGCCACCGGCTGCCGCAGCCGTGGCCACCCCCCGGATGGCGGCGACCTGATCGCCCGAGGCGAGGTCGTGCACCACCACGCGCTCCCCAAGCGAACGCGTTCCGGTCACCAGCAGCCCGTCGCCCACCTGCAGAGAGCGCCCGCCGCCCGGGGGCACATCGATTGCGGGGCGCTCGGCCCGCGCGACCGTCAAATGCAGCACCACCCGAGGCCCCGCGCCGGCGATGGCCACCCCGCCCGGCACGGTCACGACGGCGGTGATGGGTTCGCCCAGCGGGCCCTGGGCGCGGGCCTCCTCTTCACCGCCGCGCACCAGCACCAGGTCGAGTCCCGCAGCCACCGCGAGGTCGCCGTGATCGAGCCACGCAGCCGCGGTGGCGCCCACGATGCCCGCGGTCCAACCGCGCGTGCGCCCGCCATCAACACGGGTGACGACGGTGGACCGGGGCAGTGCCGCACGGTCGCCCACCGCCACCAGTGCACCATCACCGGAGCAGGCCAGATGCACCCGCCCCGCACCGCGAGCACGCACGCCCACGTGCGGTGATCCGGCGGGGTCATCAATCACGAGCACCCCGCGATGCGGGGCGAGTGCAAGCCGGGCGGCATCGACGGCAACCAGTGACCGCACGTCGGCAACGAGGATCTCGCGCTCATCCGAAAGATCGGGCAGGCGTGCCACCACAACGCGCCCTGGGAGGGCGACGGCAACCCACTCACCGTCGGGTGACACCGCCACGGCCGACCCCGGCCAGGCACGCGACGCCACCACCGAGAACATGCCCTCCACCTCGAGGCCCCCGGGAGTGTGCGCCATCTCAGCCCCCCGCGAGAAATGCCGCGTAGACCGCCTCGTTACGCGCGGCGGTCTCATCCCAGGAATACCTGGCGGCGGTCTCGTACGCACGGGCCACCAGACCATCGCGCAGGACCGGGTCCTTCATCACGCGGGCCAGCACATTGGCCAGATCTGCTGGATCACCAACCGGCACCATCAGGCAGTCCACGCCGTTCTCCATGAACTCCGAGAACACAGGCAGGTCGCTCACGACCACCGGAAGTCCGGCGGCTGCGGCCTCAAGCAGCACCAGCCCAAAGCCCTCCCGCGTGGACGGAAACGCCAACACGTCTGATGCCCGGTAGAGCACCGGCATGTCGTCGTCTGCCACCACGCCAATACGTGCCACATGCGCCCCGGGCGGGGCATCAGGGCCCTCATGAACCACAAGCCCGAGGCGGGAGGCGTCATCCCGCCAGGCAACCTCATGCGCATCGGATGCATAGATGCCATCGCCCCCGGCGATGACCAGCAGCGCGCCCTCCGGCAGCCGTGCCCGGGACCGCGCGAAGGCCTCTAACAACATGCGGCTGCCCTTTCGCGGCTGCACCCCGCCCACGGCGAGCACCACCGCGCGATCGCCCCACCCCATGCGTGCCCCGGCCGCGGCGCGATCAAGACCGGGAGATGCGAACCGGGCAGCATCTACCCCGTTGGGCACAACCGGGGCCTCTACCCCGAACTCGTGCGCCAGCCGATCGGCCCAGAACGCCGACACCGCAATGGAGCGATCAACATCCTGAATCGATGCCCGCTGGCACTCTTCGAGGAAGCGATCCTCAAACACCTCGGTGTGGTGCACCGTGCTGACCACGTGAGGGATCTCGCCCTCGGCCCGTAGGGCGAGCAGCGCCCGGGCCGCCAGCATGTCCTGTGCGTGGTTGATGTCCACTGCCGGTGCACCCCGCAATGCTGCCGCGAGCACGGCGGAGCAGCGTTCCACGCGCGCTGCAGGCGCTTCGCCCGGAACCCACGCGACCGCCACCCGGTGGATGGGCACCGACGGAGCGACGGCGATACCGGCCCCTTCGAGCGTGAGCGCCCAGATCTCAACCTCGTGTCCACGCGCCGCGAGTGACTCGACCAGGCACCGCGCATGCATTGCACCCCCCCGCGGCATTGCGGAGTAGGTGACGAGCCGAACCCTCACCGCCCCGGTCGCACAAGCGCAGCCGCGAGCCGGGCCGCTTGCCCGCTGGTCGGCGCCAGCCGTACGCCGAGCGCCTCCAACTTGGCCTCTTGGTCCGACAGCACCTGGGGGTCGGCCTCGGTCCCCACCACGTGGGCCACCACCTGCAACGACGGCCGTGCCTGCAACGCCCGCGAGAGTGCGGGTGCGAGCGCACCCACCGGGTCGGGATGCGCGGCGTACCCCAGTACGACGTCAAGCAGCACAACGGCCACCGTCTGGTCGGCCACGGTGTCGACGAGCAGGCGTGCCCGGTGCTCGGGGTCCTCAATGGGATGCGGTGCACCGTGCTCGCGCGCAGCCGTGGCAACGTCGAGACACGCATGTCCGCGCACCACCTCGTCGCCCTCGAGGGGCACGGCGTCGCCGGCGGGTGCGTTGCTCACCACCCGTCCAAGCCGCCCCGCGAGAATTGCTGATGCCTCAGCACACAGCCCGGGCCCCGAAAAGATGCCGCGCACGTGCCCAGCGCTCACCCATCCCGTGGGCTCGGTGGCAGGGATGACCGGGCGGGCACCGGCGAGGCGCGCAGCACCGAGCGCAGCGCCGTCAATTGCCGGATGCACCTCCACCCCGTCAGGAGATGCCACGCCGTCGGCCCCCATCAGGCACACCGACCCAGGCTTGCCGGTGGCTGCCAGAGCGGGAAGCAGACGACGCGCAACCTCGGGCGACCAGGCATCAGCCACCAGCAGGATGACCTCGGTGGCCGTATCGGTGGCCAGGCGCGCCAGCGAGTCGAGTGCCGTCGCGGCGCCCACCTTGTCAGTGAGGTCGCGGCGGCCGGTAACGAGGCAGGTGCTCACACCCACGCCGAACCGGTCGAGCAGCACCGTGGCCTCCTGTGCAGACGTGCCCGATGTGGCGATGACCCCCACCCGACCGGCACTCACTGCGTTGGCAAACCCGATGCCGATGCCATCGATGATGGCGGTCTCACACCCGGGGCCCATGAGGAGGTGGCCGGCGTCGTGCGCCCGGCGCTTCAGCACCACCTCGTCGTCAATCGATATGCCGTCGCTCACCAGCATCACATCGGCACCTGCCCCAATGGCCCGATGGGCCTCGAGCGCGGCATACCCGCTTGGCACACCGATGACCACCAGACCGGCTGTGGCCTCGCCGACCGGTGCAGCCACGACCAACGTCTCGATGGGCGTGTCGGTGGGGTCGTGCTCTGGGAACTGGATGACGTCACTCACGGCGTCCCCACGCTACCGGGCAGCGGGGACGGCGGCGTCACCGGTGGCCGTCAGGCGGTCTCGGCCACCATCTCGGGCTGGGTACCGGTGGCAAGGGCAGCGAGACGCGTGCGGAGCACCCGGGACTCGTCGCGGGCACGCCTGAGCGCGGCCTCGGTTGAGACGAGGGCGGCACGGAGATCGATCAGATCGTCGTCGGCCTCAGCCACGCGCCGGGCCAGCACCGCGAGAGGACGGTCCATCGGGCCGGGTGGACGTGGCACCGATACCTGCGCATCCGATGCCAGCAGGCCCACGCGCAGCAGCTCGGCCACATCCACAACCCGTACCCCACCCCGACGGCCCACGGTCAGCGTGCCGCGCTCAGCGCGTCGCTCGAGCGCCTTCTTGGTGGTGCCACACACCTCGGCGGCGTCGGAGAGGGTGAGTGATCGCGCAGTCGTCATGCCCGCCGTTTCGCCGCGCACGCCGTCCTCCCTGCACGCCAACGTTGTGACCCCGGTCCGTATTCGATTGCGTGCAACCACTCGGCGGCCCCGCTGGCCCGGAATGTAAAGCGCCCGGACGCGCGTGCGATAGTTGCCGCCGAATGCATGACCTCGGCACCCTCGCCCTCCTCTTCGCGTTCCTCGGCGGTATCGGCGGGGGATTCGTCAATTCGGTTGCCGGCGGCGGCACGCTTGTGACCTTCCCGGTGCTCACGGCCATCGGCATCCCGTCGCTCGATGCCAACATCACCAACGCCGTTGCGCTGTCCCCGGGGTATGCAGGTGGAGTGCTTGCGCAGCGCGATGACTTCGGAGGCCGCCGTGACCTCGCGCGCGCGCTTGCTATCACCGCCATCTGCGGAGGCATCACGGGTGGGGTGCTGCTGCTGGTGAGTGGCGAGTATCTGTTCACCATCCTGGTGCCCTGGCTCATCCTTTTCGCCACGGCCCTGCTGGCATTTCAGGGACCACTGCGCAGGCTCACCGCGAGTGCTCGTGGTGTGAGCGGCGAGGCGCGTACCGCAATCATCCTCATCCCAATCTTTGCCGCCACCGTGTACGGCGGCTACTTCGGGGCCGGCCTCGGCATCGTCACCATCGCCATCCTCAACCTTCTGCTGAGCGACACTCTCAACCGGCTGAATGCCCTGAAGTTGCTCATGTCGCTTGCGGCAAATGGCGCGGCGGCACTGCTCTTTGCATTCAGCGGCCACGTGTACTGGGCAGCGGGCGTACTGATGGGAGTGGGTGCATGGGGTGGAGGCTGGGCTGGCGGCAAGAGCGTGCAGCACATCCCCGAGCGCCCGTTCCGCTGGGGGATCATCACTCTCGGACTCGCGATGACCATCGTGTTCTTCCTCCGGATCTAGCCCGGCTGCGGCGACCTCCGGGG
>CAMCOB010000024.1 GCA_945876305.1 Bifidobacterium breve | reverse complement strand
CTGGTCGCCATCCTCCACCTCGCGCTCGCGCAGAATGACGATGGCGAATGCGGCGAGGGTCATGGCCAGGTATGCGATGAGGTAATAGATGAGGGCTTCGGCACCAAATGCGGTGCCCACGGCCACGCCCATCAGCAGATAGCCCGCCTGGGCCACGCTCGACCAGGCGAGCATGCGCTTCACACTGGTCTGGCGCAGCGCACCGATGTTGCCCACCACCATCGACGCGGCGGAGATGGCCCCGATGAGCACCCGCCAGTCGGTAATGGCCCCCTGGGCGGCACCGGTAAACACTAGGAGAAAAGCGCCCATAGCAGCGGTTTTGGTGCCGGTAGACATAAACGTGGTTATCGGGGTGGGCGCGCCCTCGTATACGTCGGGCGTCCACATGTGAAACGGCACCGCCGATGCCTTAAACCCCAGGGCAACGGCCACCAGCGCCATTGCGGAAACGAGCAGCGGCTGCGACGTAAGGGGCCCCGCCTCTGCAAGGCGCTCGCCAATCACGTTGAGCGACGTGCTGCCGGTCATGCCGTACAGAAGCGCAAACCCGTAGATGAGAATGGCCGTGCCGATGGCTCCGGTGATGAGGTACTTCAGGCCGCTCTCCAGCGACCGCTCACGGGTTACCTCGATGGCGCAGAGGATGTACAGCGACACCGACAAAAGCTCGATACCGATGAACATCACGATCAGGTCGCCGGCGACGACCGTGAGCATCATCCCGGTCGCGGCGGCAAGGATGAGCCCGATGTACTCACCGCGCCTGCCCGCGCCTGCGGGCTCGCCCCACGAGAGCGCGATCGTGGCAAGGGTGGCCACAAGGATGATTCCCGACATGAGCATGCTCATGTGCGTGAGGCGGATCTCGCCCTCAAAGCCACTCTGCGGCCTGTCCCACATGGCGATGAGCGTGATCAGGGTAATACCCACGCCCAAGAGGCCAATCCACTCGGGCAGGCGCCGCAGGTCGCGCGGCAATGTAAACGCGCCGCTCACAATGGCCAGCAGGGCAGCGGCCGACATGACGTACAGCGGTATTCCGACGACGACGTTCACGGGAGCTCCCGCGTGGCCGCGGCGGACGGGGCGATCTGGATGAGTGGCCTCCCGGCAGCCAACTGTGCAGGCGCGATGGCCTGATCGGTGGCCTTGGCGCTGGCATCCACGAACACGCGTGGCCACAGCGCGATAAGGAACATAATGAGGATGAGCGGCACCAGCACGATGGCGTCTCCCCGGCGCAGCTCGGTCGCCCGTCCCTTATCGGCAACGCCCTTCGCCGGGCCATTCATCGTCGATTGGTACATGCGCAGCATGTACACCGCGGCGTAGATCACACCGGCCATGGCGATGACGGCCATCCATGCGAACTGGCGAAACACCCCGGCCAGAATGAAGAACTCGCCGACGAATGCATTGGACCCGGGGAGGGCCAGGGCGGCCATGGTCACGATGAGGAACGCCACGGCCAATCGCGGCGCACCCTTGGCCAGCCCACCGAGGCGGTCCATGTCCTCGGTACCCGTCCCGCGCCCCAGCATCATCACGATGGCGAACGCAGCGGCTACCACCACGCCGTGGTTGATCATCTGCAGCACCGCGCCTTGAGCCGCCATTTGGTCAAACACCATGATTCCCAGAACGATGAATCCCAGGTGGGCAAGGCTTGAGTAACCCACGAGCAGGCGCATGGTGCGCGCACGCCACGCGAGCAGCGATCCGTACACGATTCCGATGAGCGCCAGGATGGCGATGGGGATGAGCAGCGTGTTGGCCCCATCGGGAAACAGCGGCACGCCGATGCGCAGCAGGCCGTACACGCCGGCCTTGCTCATGAGCGCGGCCATGAGCGCGGTCACCACAATGGGCGCCTCGCCATAGGCCAGCGGCAGCCAGCCGTGAAATGGCCACAGGGGCAGCTTGATGGCGAAGGCCAGTACGAACCCGGCGAACAGCAGGGTGGATGCCGTGCCCGAGAACGGCACGCCCTGGATGTCACGGATGAGGAAGGTGACGTAGCCCAGGTGGTCGCGGGCGATGAGGGCCGTGGAGATGATGGCCACGAGCATGATGAGGCTGCCCACCATCGTGTACACGACAAACGTGAGGCCGGCGCGCCTGCGGTTGTCGCCACCCCAGGTCCAGATGAGGAACGCGAATGGGATGAGCATGAACTCCCAGAACACGTAGAACAGCACCAGGTCGCCCGAGGTGAACAGCCCCAGAAGGCCGACTTCCGAGAGCAGGAGCAGCGACAGAAACATGTTGCCGCGCTCGGGCAGGTGCTGGCATGCGGCGATCATCCCGAGGGTAAACAGCACGGTGGTCAGCAGCACGAGCCAGATGGAGATGCCGTCCACACCCAGGTCCCACGAAATGCCCAGGCTCGTGATCCAGTCGACGTGGTCAATCTGCTGAAGCGCCCCCGACCCGCGGTCAAACAGCACGAGCACCACGATCGACACGGCAACGGTGAGGCCGGTGCCTGCCAGTGCGACGGTGCGCGCCAGCATGCGGTCGCGTTGCGGAATCATCGCCAGCACGATGGCGGCGACAAGCGGCACGATTACCAGCAGGGAGACCCAGGGCATCAGGCCACCCCCGCCACGACGATGGCAAGAATGACGCCCGCCACGGCAAGGCCCGCGATCATGGCGAATGCGTACGAACGCACGAAGCCAGTCTCCGATGCGCTCACCACGCGCGCGGTGTCGCGTATTACTGCGGCGGTGCCGGTGATGAGGCCCTGCGGCCCTCTCGGCTCAACGTCGTCGAGCAGCACGGTGCCCAGCTCGCGGCCGGGCTCGATAAACACGTCGTCGTAGGCCTCGTCAAACAGATAGGCCTCGCGCATTACCTCGCGCGGTCCACGGGCCACGGCGGCAAGGCGGATGCGCCGCTCGGGGTCGGCAGCGAAGAGCCACCAGGCCAGGGCGATGCCGCCGAGCACGGCGGCGGTTGAGAAGCCAATGGTGAGCCATACCTGCGCGTTGCTCGGCTCGAGCGGGTGCTGCACGTCGGCCAGCACGGGTGCCAGCCAGTCGCTGATGCCGGTCCAGCCGAAGGGCACCTGAATCCATCCGCCCACCAGGCTGAGCACGCCCAGGATGATGACCGGTACCGCCATCCACCACTTGGAGGGGTGCGGCGCGTGGGCGTAGCCGCCCGAGGGCTCGGGTCCGAAGAAGGCCCGGAACAACAGGCGGAACATGTAGAGCGCGGTGATGAACGCGCCCACCACGCCGATAATCCAGCAGGCCACGCCCACTGGCCCGGCCGCGAGCGCCGTGGCAAGGATGTCGTCCTTGCTGAAGAATGCATCAAAGCCCGGGAATCCGGCGATCGCCAGGCAACCCATGGCCATGCCGAAGTAGGCCACGCGCAGGTATTTCTTGAGGCCACCCATCTTGTTGAGGCTCTGCTCGTCGTGCAGGGCGTGGATGATGATGCCGGCGGCGAGGAACAGGCAGGCCTTGAAGAAGGCGTGCATGAGCAGGTGGAACATGGCTGCCGAATACGCGCCAAGGCCCGCGGCCATGATCATGTAGCCGATCTGGCTTACGGTGCTCCAGGCGAGCACGCGCTTGATGTCCACCTGCTGCAGGGCCACGGTGGCGGCCATCAGCAGCGTGGCGGCACCGATCACGGCGATGATCTGGCCTGCGAGCTCGGACATCTGAAATAGCGCGTGGCAGCGCACGATGAGGTACACGCCCGCGGTCACCATGGTGGCCGCGTGAATCAGCGCGCTTACCGGGGTGGGGCCCTCCATGGCGTCGGGCAGCCATGTGTGCAGTGGAATCTGCGCGCTCTTGGCCGCGGCGCCCACGAACAAGAGCAGGCACACGGCCAGCGCCGTACCGCTGTTCGCTCCCAGCTGATCGGCATTCGCAAATGCCTGCTGAAAGTCGAGCGTTCCCAGCTGGCGAAGAATGAGCAAGGCCCCCAGCACCAGGCCGGCGTCGCCGATCACGTTCATCACAAACGCCTTCTTGGCCGCCGCCACCGCCGCGGGGCGCTCGTACCAGAAGCCAATCAGCAGGTACGAGGCCAGGCCCACAAAGCCCCAGCCCACGATGAGGAAGAAGAAGTTGCCCGCCAGCACCAGGAGCAGCATCGAGAACACGAACAGGTTCATCTCGGCGAAGAACCGCCGGTAGTCGCGGTCATTCTGCATGTACTCGGCGCTGAACAGGTGGATGAGAAGCCCGACCCCGGTGATGATGAGCAGCATCATCACGCTGAGCGGGTCGACGAGGATCGACAGATCCAGGGATGTGCCGCCGATGGAGATCCACTCGTAAAGGCCCGATGTAAACGTGCGGTCGTCGGGTGCGTTCATGAGCAGGCTCACGAAGATGGTGACCGCCAGCGCAAAGGCGATGAGGATGCTGCCGATACCGATCAGGCGTGTGACTGCGCGCGGGGGCTCCCCGGGCCATGCGATCAGGGTGATGCCGCCGAGCAGCGGCAACACGAGCACGAACCAGGCGAGCGTCGTCTGCACGGGTCAGCCCTTCATGGACGACATCTCGTCCACGTCGAGGTTCATGCGGCTGCGGAATACCGCCACCACCAGACCCAGCCCGATAACCACCTCGGCGGCCGCCACCACCATCACCACAAGCGCAAAGATCTGTCCCGCCGGGTCGTCCCACTGACGCGAGAAGCCGATGAGCAGGATGTTGCCGGCGTTCAGCATCAGCTCGATCGACAGCAGCAACAGCAGTGGGTTACGACGACGCATGACGCCCAGCATCCCGAGGCCCAGCAGCACGATGGACAGCACGAGATAGGCGGACATCGGGACGGTCATCGGCCCCCCTCCAGCTGCACCGCGCGCTTGGCCAGGATTACCGCACCAACGGCGGCCACCAGCAGGATGAGCGACGTGCCCTCAAAGGCGATGATGTGATCGCTGAGAAATGCATGGCCAATTGCCGCGGGGGATCCCACATCAGTGTTGGTCGGTGCGGGGACCCCTGGGCCGATTGTGGAGTCGAGCACTGCGATCACGCCGAAGGCGGCGATTCCGAGAAGCGCGATCCACCCCACGGCTTGCATGGCGTCCAGCCGGTCGCGCCCAGGCACCTCGTTGCGCACGCCCAGGTAGGCGATGACAAACAAAAACAGCACCACGATGGCGCCGGCGTACACGATCACCTGCAGTGCGGCCAGGAAGGGTGCCATCAGCACGATGAACAGGAGCGCCACCGACAGCAGGGTGCCGATGAGCGACACCGCTGCGCGGAAGGCGTCTTTAAAGAACACCACGCCGATTCCAAAGCTCACGGCACCAATGGCCGCGATGGCAAACGTGACCTGCTCACCCATTGGCGAGCACCGCCGGGTCGTACTCGTCAAGGATCTGCATGCCGTGCCGCCCGGCGATCTGCATGGCGTGATCGACGACGGCCGGGTCAACGGCGGGAAGCGGCGCGCCCTCGGTGTGCGGGTCGCACACCTCCAGCAGAAACGCCTCCATGTCATGGGGTGGCGACAGCGTGCACAGCAGGCGCGCCGGCGTGTCGGTCAGGTTGCGGTAGGTGTGGGCCAGGTGCGGGGTGATGGTCATCGACTCGCCGGACGACAGGCGGTGCACACCGTCGCTGGTGATGACGGTGATGCCGCCCTCTAAGCACATGTACTGCTCGGCGGCCTCGTGCGAGTGCATCTGGCGCGGCCCACCACCGGGGCGCGATGTGATCTCGGCGATGAGAAACCCACCGGCGGTTTCGCGGCTGGTGGCGTGCACGCGAAAGCCCTCGCCCATAAACAGCATGGGTGCACCGGGGATGAGTGCGTCAACGGCCACGGTCAGGCCTCGCCCGGGGGAATGGGGCCGCCCGGCACGTTGGAGTGAAGCGGCGGCTGCTTGGGGGCGGGCTCCAGCAGCACATCCTTGGTGTAGATGAGCGCCTCGCGGGTGTACTCGCTCAGCTCGTACGAGTGCTCGAGCGTGATGGCGTCGAATGGGCACGCGATCTCGCAGTAGCCGCAGAAGATGCAGCGCGCCATGTTGATCTCGAAGATGCGGGCGTAGCGCTCGCCAGCGCTCACCCGGTGCTCGGGCGTGTTCTCCTCGGCCACCACGCGAATGCAGTCGGCTGGGCACGCGGCGGCGCACAGCGAGCAGCCCACGCACTTCTCCAGACCGTCCTCGTACAGCCACAGGCGGTGGCGACCACGAAAGCGCGGGTACACCGGAGTTTTGTGCTCGGGATAGCCGATGGTGATGGGCTTGGTGAGCAGCGTCCGGAACGTAACGCCAAATCCCTTGAGTGCGTCGAGGCGGCCCATCAGTTGGCAAACCCGAGGCCGACGATGACGGCGGTGAGCAGCAGGTTGGCGGTGGCCACCGGCAGCAGCACCTTCCACCCGAACTTCATCAGGCGGTCGTAGCGCAGGCGCGGCACGGTGGCACGCACCCAGATGAACACAAACAGCAGCACGGCGATCTTGATGCCCAGCCAGATGAAGCCGGGCAGGAAGGGCCCGTCGGGGCCGCCCAGAAACAGCGTTGCGGCGATGGCCGACACGATGATCATGTTGGTGTACTCAGCCAGGAAGAACATGGCGAACTTCACCGAGCCGTACTCCAGGTTGTAGCCCGCGATCAACTCGCTCTCGGCCTCGCCCAGATCGAAGGGCGTGCGGTTGGTCTCGGCAAAGGCCGCGATCATGAAGATGATGAAGCCGATGGGCTGGTAGACGATGTACCAGATGTGTGCGGCCTGATCATTGGCGATGTCCACCAGCGACAGGCTCTGGCTGATCATGACGACGCCCACGATGGACAGGCCCATGGCCACCTCGTAGCTCACCAGCTGGGCGGCGCTGCGCGCAGCGCCAAGCAGCGAGTACTTATTGCCACTCGCCCAGCCGCCGAGGATGAGCCCGTAGAAGCCCAGGCTGCTCATGGCGAACACAAACAGCACGCCCACGCTCAGGTCGGCCCCGTACAGGGTGATGGTGTGTCCGCCGATCTCGTGCACCCCGCCAAAGGGGATGACCGAGAGCGTGCCCACGGCAGCGATCACGCAGATGAGCGGCGACAAGCGGAAGATCGTGGCGTTGGCGCCCTCGGGCACGAAGTCTTCCTTAAACGTCAACTTGCCCAGGTCGGCAAGCGGCTGCATCAGTCCAAAGGGGCCGGCGCGGTTGGGCCCACGCCGTGCCTGAAAGCGTCCGATCAGCTGGCGCTCCAGCAGGGTGAGGTATGCGAACGACGACAGCACCACCACCACAACGATGATGGCCTGGATGATCATGGTGAGGAGTGCTTCCTGGGGCATCAGGCACTCACTCCCTGCGCCACCGGTGCGGTGATTGCGGCGCACACAGGCCCGCGACCTTCGGGCAGAAGGGTGGCCGCCATGCTGGTGGGGTCACCCAGCACCAGATATGCGCCGGCCTCGTGCAGGCGGTGATCTTCCACCAGAGGCAGCAGCACTGAGGCAAACGGGGTGGTCACCTGCACGTGGGTTGATCCGCTTACACCCAGGCGGCCGGCCTCGGCTGGGCTGAGGCCCAGGTGGGTCTCTTCGCGCACGCAGTCGAGCGCGTCGCTGCGGTGGGCGGTGGCGTCACCAAACACCGGGGTGCACACCACCAGCGGCAATCCCTCGCCCTCGGCCTGGCGGGCGGGAGCGGCGGGCCCTCCCGTACCAGCGACGATGGGCACGCCCAGCAGCCCGAGGTCGGTGCAGGTGAGGCCGGCGAATGCGGGAAACCGCGTGGCCAGGCGGTCGAATGCCTGCGCCGCGGTGCGGTCGGGAAGCGGCTGGCCCATGCGGTGGCTGAGGCCCACCAGCACCTCCCAGGCGGCCGCGGCACCTTCGGGCCCCGCGGCACCGGGGCGCAGGCGCTGGGCCCGGCCGGTCATGCTCACCAGGGTGCCCGCCTCCTCAAGCCCGTACAGCACGGGGATGGCGATGGCGGCGAGGTCAACGATGGGGCTGCGGTGGGTGCAGAGCGCGATGACCGTGGGCACCTGGTTGAGCGCCGCTGCCCAGCGGGCGCCACCCGGGCCCGTGGTGGGGTCGGCCTTCACCGTAATGAGCACATCGACCGCGCCAGCCTCGATCTGCTCAAGCACGCCGGTGGCCGGGATTCCGAGCGCTCTCAGGCCGGGGCCCGAGACGTCGGCGGCAAGTTCGATGGCGCGTGCCCCCGGGGTGGATGCCACAAGTCGGGCGAGCGCCGCGGCGGTGTCCGGCTCGGCGGCCAGGTCGCACTCGTCCCACAGCACGATGGCGCGCGACGAGCCCAGCAGGCGCTCAGCCACCACGTCGATGGCGTCGCCAAGACGACCGGGCACGGTGCGAAGTGCCTCCGCCGTGTTTCCGTCGAGCGCGGTGGGCCGTGGGCCCACCATGGCCACGCGGGCACCATTACGACGGGCCTTTCGAATTCGCAATTCGGTGACCGGCTGCTGCGACGACGGGTCGCCGCCCACCACCACGATCACGTCGGCGCCGTCCATGTCATCCATCTGGGCCCCGGGGAGGGCGCGCAGTGGGCCGAGCCCATCGTCGGCCACCCCAAGGCGTGCCACGGGCCCATCACCCAGAAGGTGGCTCAGCTCAAGTGCCAGAAAGCCATCCTCAACCGTGACGGGTGTGCCCAGCAGAAATGCCACCCGCACGCCGGAACGGCGCAGGATGGCGCCGGCGTCACCCACCGCGCGCTCGATGCGCACCTGGCGGCGCCCCACCTGGTCAACGATCTCGGGCATCAGCAGGCGGTCGCCGGCGGTGAGCGCCGGGAATGCCCAGCGGCCGCGATCGCAGATCCAGCCCTCTTCAACCGCCATGTTGGGGTCGGGGCGGCCGGTGAGGCGCTTGATCTCGCCATCGCGTGCGGTGATCTCCACGTTGCAGCCCACCGAGCAACCCGCGCAGATGGACGGTGCGTTCTTGATATCCCATGGCCGGCTCACGAACCGGTACGGATTGCTGGTGAGCGCACCCACGGGGCACAGATCGATGGTGTTGCCGGTAAACCGGCCCTCGTACGGCTCGCCGCTGAAGGTGGCGATCTCTGTGTGGTCGCCACGTTCATGGAAGGTGAGCTGGCCGTCCTCCGCCACGTCTTCGCTAAACCGCACGCAGCGGAAGCAGGCGATGCAGCGCTCGCGGTCGAGCGCCACCAGGGGCGAGAGGTCGAGCGGCTTGGGGAAGTGGTTCTTGGGCTCGAGTGAGCGGGTCTCACCGGGGCCGAACTGAAAGGTGCGGTCCTGCAGCGGGCACTCGCCGCCCTTATCGCACACCGGGCAGTCGAGCGGGTGATTGGCCAGAAGCAGCTCCAGCACGCCATCCTGGGCGCCCTTCACCTGGTCGCTGGTGGTGTTCACCACCATGTCGGGCGCCACCGGGGTGGAGCAGGCCGTCTGCAGGCCGCGCATGCCCTCCACCTCAACCAGGCACATGCGGCAGGCGCCAATGGGCTTGCCAAGGCGCGGCTCGTAACAGAAGATGGGGATCTCGACGCCCACGGCCTTGGCAGCGTCAACCAGCATGGCGCCCTTACGCGCCTCCACGGCTTGGCCGTTGATGGTGATGATGATCGGGGCCTCGTCATGCTCAGGCATTGATCACTCCCATCGGCTCGGGCACGGGCGACCCGCCCTGCTCGATGACGCGCTCGAAGTCGTCGCGAAACAACTCGAGCGCGCTCTGCACCGGTGCCACGGCACCGTCGGCCAGCGCACACAGCGTGCGGCCCGAGATGCGCCCGAACAGCGACTCGAGCATGGCGAGGTCCTCAAGGCGGCCATCTCCGTGCACGATGCGGCCCAGAATCTTCTCGAGCCAGCCGGTGCCCTCACGGCAGGGCGTGCACTTGCCGCAGCTCTCGTGGCGGTAGAAGTGCGCCAGCCGCCAGGAGGCGCGCACGATGCAGCCGGAGTCGTCCATCACGATGCAGCCGCCGGATCCTAAGAAGCTGCCCGCGCTGGCAAGCGATTCGTAGTCGAGCGGTGTGTCGAGGTGCTCGGCGGTGAGCACGGGCACGCTTGATCCACCCGGCCAGCAGGCCTTGAACTCGCGCCCGTCGCGCAGCCCGCCGGCGAGGTCGAAGATGAGGTCGCGCAGTGTGGTCTCGCCCATCACGATCTCGTAGTTGCCGGGCTTCAGCACATGCCCTGACACAGAGAAGATCTTGGTGCCCGGGCTCTTCTCGGGTCCAATGGCGGAGTACCAGTCGGCACCCCGGTGCATGATGGGCGGCAATGCCGCGAGGGTCTCGACGTTGTTGATGAGGGTGGGGCAGTCGTACAGCCCGGCCACGGCAGGGTACGGCGGCTTGAGCCGAGGCTGTCCGCGCTTGCCCTCGAGGCTCTCGAGCAGCGCGGTCTCCTCGCCACAGATGTAGGCACCGGCACCGCGGTACAACGTGATGTCGAATGGTGCACCGGGGCCAAAGGCGTCTGGCCCCAGGCGCCCGGCCGCGCGGCACTCCGCGATGGCGCGCTCGAGGACATCCCATTGGTGGCCGTACTCGCCCCGCACGTAGATGTACGCGCGCTCGCAGCCCACGCCATACGACGCGATGGCAACGCCCTCAATGAGCTGGAACGGGTTCTTGTCGAGAATCTCCCGGTCCTTGAAGGTGCCCGGCTCGCTCTCGTCGGCGTTGCACACCACGTAGGTGGGCCTGCCGGAGTCCACCGGGAGAAACGACGCCTTGCGGCCCATGGGGAACCCGGCCCCACCGCGGCCGCGAAGGCCCGAGCGGTGGAATGCGTACAGGGCATCGTCGGGGGTCATCTCAAGCGTGGCCTTGAGGCCATTCCAGCCACCCGCACGCTCGTAGCCGCTTAGCGTGAGGAGGTCCTGAAACTCGCGGTGGCGATAGACGGAGTTGAGCTGGGGCATCGTCGGTCGCCTACCTGTCGTACCGGGTCGGAGCGCCGTCGGCGCGAAGCGCTCCGATGATGGCGTCGGCGGCGTCGTGCGTGAGCGGGCCCTGCTGATCGTTGGAATCAACCTGCAGACACGGTGCCCGGTCGCAGGCACCCAGGCACTCGGCGCGCTGCAGGGTGAACATGCCGTCGGCGCTGGTGCCCTCGCCATTGGTACCGATGTTCGCGGCCACGTGGGCCAGCAGTTCGTCCGATCCACGCAGCATGCACGAGAGCGTGGTGCACACCGAGATGACCCTGCGACCCACTGGCTCGGTGTACAGCCGGTCGTAGAACGACGCCACGCTCTCCACGTATGCCTGCGAGTACCCGGTGGCCTCGGCCACGGCGGCCATGGCCCCCTGCGGCAGCCAGCCCTGCTCCTCCTGCGCAAACCGGAGCGCCGGCAAAATGAGCGATCGCTGGTCGGGGAACTCGTGGCGGATGGGCGCGAGGAACTCGCTGATCTCGTGGGCGGTCATCGGTCGACACCGCCCATCACCGGATCGAGAGAGGCGATGACAGCGATGAGGTCGGCCAGGTACCCGCCCTTGGCCAGCGGCCGTAGCGCCTGCAGGTTGACGAACGAGGGGTCGCGCATGTGCACGCGGTATGGCTTGGGCCCGCCGTCGCTCACCACGTAGCAACCCATCTCGCCGCGGGGGCTCTCGATGGTGGCGTAGGCCTCCCCCGCGGGCACCTTAAAGCCCTCGGTCACCAGCTTGAAGTGGTGGATGAGCGCCTCCATCGAGTACGCCAGCTCCTCGCGCGGCGGCAGCACGACCTTGCGATCGTCAGAGATAAATGGCCCCTCGGGCAGCCCGTCGATGACCTGCTGCATGATCTTCACCGACTCGCGCATCTCGCGTACGCGCACCAGGTACCGGGCGTAGCAGTCGCCCGCGATCTCGGTGGGAACGTCGAACTGAAAGTGCTCGTAGCCGGAGTACGGCTCGCTCTTTCGCAGGTCGAGCCCAATGCCGGCGGCGCGCAGGGTGGGGCCGGTCACGCCGAGGCCCAGCAGCTGCTCGGCGGGGATGATGCCGATGCCCTTCATGCGGTCGATCCAGATGGGGTTGTTGGTGAGGAGCGCCTCGTACTCGTCGATGCGCCCCGGCATCTCCTTGAGGAACTTCGTGAGGCGCTCGAGGAACCCCTCGGGGATGTCCTGCGCGCAGCCACCCACCTGGAAGTACCGGTGGTTCATGCGCTCGCCAGACACCATCTCGAACATGTCGAGCACTTCGTCGCGTTCGCGGTAGCAGTAGAAGAAGATGGACATGGCGCCCATCTCCAGGCCGCTTGTGCCCAGAAACACCAGGTGACTGGCCAGACGGTTGAGCTCAGACAGCAGCACGCGGATCCACTCCGCACGCGCCGGAATCTGCATGTCGAGCAACTTCTCCACGGCCAGCACGTACGAGTGGATGTTGGCGAAGGGCGCCAGATAGTCCATGCGCGTGACACACGTGATGGCCTGCCACCACGTTTTGTTCTCGCACTGCTTCTCGATGCCGGTGTGCAGGTAGCCGACCACCGGAACGACCTCGCGCACCACCTCGCCGTCGAGTTCAACGATCACCCGCAGCACGCCGTGCGTGGATGGGTGGTTGGGCCCCATGTTGATGATGAGCGGCTGGCGGCTGCCCGGGCGCGAGTCGGCCAGCATCTCGTTGCGCAGCGTGCGCTCAGCGGCCTCAGCCGGGGTGTAGGCCTCAACGGCGGCAATGGCACGTTCGGTGGGCGTGAGCGACCTGCCCTCGCGGGTGGCGCCCTCCACGGCCTCACGGCCCTCCATTGCCAGCGGGAATGCGCTCAGCGGGTCGGTTGTGCTCATTACCTACACCGCATCCGTGAACTGCACCTCTTCGCCACCGATGGGATAGTCGCGCCGAAGCGGGTGACCATCCCAGTCGAGGGGATTAAGAATGCGGCACAGGTCGGGGTGCCCGTGAAAGCGCACGCCGAACTGGTCGAACACCTCGCGCTCCTGCCAATCGGCCCCGGGCCACACCGAGGTGACCGAGTCGATCTGCGGGTCGAGGCCACCGGCCCATGCGCGAAGGCGCACGCGCCCGCCGGTCTGGACTGATCGCAGGTGGTACGCCAAGCGGAACCGGCCCGGCTCATCGGGGAAGTCCGCGCAGGTGACGCCTGAGAGCAGCGTGAACTGCGATGGCCCGCTCTTGAGTGCTCGCGCGGCCTCAAGAATGCGGTCGGCCCGTACCTCAACCGTGAGCTCGCCGTGATCCTCAAACTCCTGCACCACGGCACCCGGTGAGGTCGCCTCGATCTGGGTCGATACGTCGCTCAGTTCGCCGGCCCGCCCTTCAGGGCGTCGCTTACATGCTGGGCGTCCCACTCGGCGCGCTCGGCACGGCGCGCCGCAATGAGCTCCGACGACGGCACCTGACCATTGGCGCCGATCTTCTTCCGCAGGATGTCAATGCCTTCCATAAGGCTCTCGGGCCGCGGCGGGCAGCCCGGCACATAGACGTCGACCGGAATGACCTTGTCGCAGCCCTGCAGCACGGCGTAGTTGTTAAACACGCCCCCGGTGCTGGCGCAGGCCCCCATGCTGATGACCCACTTGGGCTCAAGCATCTGGTCGTAGATGTGACGCACCACTGGCGCCATCTTCTGTGTGAGGCGACCGGCCACGATCATGAGGTCGGCCTGGCGCGGGGTGCCGCGGAAGTACTCGGCACCGAAGCGCCCCATGTCGAGGCGCGGCGAGAGCGTGTGCATCATCTCGATGCTGCAGCAGGCCAGGCCGAAGGTGGCAGGCCAGATTGCCGAGGTCTGCGCCCAGGCGATGGCCTTCTCAACCGTGGTGGTGAGGATGCCGCGGGACGCCTCGAGGGCCTCCGGGTCGCGCAGGTCCCAGTCGATGGCATCGTCGGTGCGTGGTGAGCGCCGGATAGGCGCGCCGGGCGGTGGGATCAACGCCATTCGAGTGCTCCCTTGCGCCAGACGTAGGTGAGGGCGCCCACCAGAATGGTGGTGAACACCACGAGCTCGATCACCGCGGTGACGCCGACATCACGCAGCACCACGGCCAGCGGGTACAGAAAGGCCAGTTCGATGTCGAACACAATGAACAGCATGGCCGTGAGGTAGAAGTCGATCGAGAAGCGCTGCCGCGCCGGCTGCGTGGTGAGGATGCCGCTCTCGAACGGCAGCGCCTTGGTGGCGTTCGGCCGCTTGCGTCCGACGAGCGACAACGAGAACAGCGCCACGGCAACGCCCGCGCCGAGCACGAGATAAATCAGGATTGGAAGCCAGGTGCGAAGGTCCATGGGGACCTGCCTCCGCCGTCGTCGCCGAGTACGACACCGGGTGTACTTCCCCCGTGTCACCGACCACGGTACCAATGGTCAGTCACAAACACATCATCGTGCGGATTGCCTCATGGCAAGGGCAATCTCGCAGGGTCTGAATGTGTCGTTTGTGACATGTGCGCGCTGGCACGGAGTGGGTGGTGAATTGGCACGATCG
>CAMCOB010000023.1 GCA_945876305.1 Bifidobacterium breve | reverse complement strand
CGCGGAATGTGACGAAATCCGCGCTGCACTGACTGCTCGGCCAGCAGTACTTCGCCGTCCACCACCCTCGGGGCGACGGTTATACCGTTGGACATCCCGGACGCCAGAAAACAACACCGCCCGTGCGATGTGGAGCCTGGGAATGCGCGTTACACGACGGTGCGCCCGGCCCCTCCCCTGATATCAGCGGGATTTTCCCACATGCCCCCACTGGGGTTTTCGCCCAATCAACGGCAAAGCCCCGACACCATCGCCGAGGCTTTGCGGACCAAACGCACAGCCCCAAGGGGCGATCAGACGTTGATGCTGTCCCGGTTGCCCGACACCTCGGTGATGAGCTCGCCCATCACATCCTTGGCGTCGCCGAACACCATGAGGGTCTTCTCGTTGAAGAACAATTCGTTCTCCACACCGGCAAAGCCCGGGCGCATGGATCGCTTCACCACCATCACGCACGCGGCCTTGTCTACATCCAGGATGGGCATGCCGTAGATGGGGCTGCTCTTCAGGTGACGGGCAGATGGGTTGACCACGTCGTTGGCACCGAGCACGAGCACGACATCCACCTGCGGGAACTCGGGGTTGATCTCCTCCATGTCCAGCAGCTGGTCGTACGGCACCTGGGCCTCGGCCAAGAGCACGTTCATATGCCCAGGCATCCGACCCGCCACCGGATGAATGGCGTACTTCACCTCAACGCCCTCTGCCGCCAGCGTGTCGGCCAGCTCGCGCACCTTGTGCTGCGCCTGCGCAACCGCCATGCCATACCCCGGCACGATGACCACCAGCCGCGAGTTCTTGAGGATGTCTCCGGCCTCGTCGTATGACGCAGTGCGGATAGACCCCATCTCACCGTGCTCGCCCGTGGCCTCCTCAAGCTGCCCAAAGGCACCGAACAGCACATTGCTGAATGAGCGGTTCATGGCGCGGCACATGACGATGGCCAGAATGAGGCCCGACATGCCGTCGAGCGCACCCGCGACGATCAGCAGGTTGTTTGAGAGCACGAAGCCCAGGAGTGCAGCCGAGATACCGGCGTACGCATTGAGCAGCGCGATGACGGTGGGCATATCCGCGCCGCCGATGGGGATGATGAGGAACACACCGAAGACCAAACCGCACACGATGATGATCGGGATGGCCCACGTAAGGCCCGGGTTGATGACCAGGGCGACGATAAAGCCGATGGCCACACCCAGCACGCCGAAGTTGACGAAGATCTGTCCCGGGTACACAAACGGCCGCTGCGGCAGGATCTCCTGCAGCTTTCCGGCCGCCATGAGCGAGCCCGTGAACACCAGACACCCCAGCACGATTTCGATTCCCAGCACGGCCATCACAAAGCCGCTGATCTCGGGCGTGTAGTTGTAGAACTCCACAATTCCCACTAGGCCAGCGGCGAGGGCGCCAAAGGCGTGCGACAGCGCGATGCGCTGGGGCATGGCGGTCATGGGAACGAGCAGGCCCAGCGGCACTCCGATGGCTGCACCGATGAGCAGCGCGATGGCGATGTAGATGTACCCGGTGCTCGTGATTCCCGGCATGACCAGCGTGCCGATCACCGCAAGGAGGAATCCCATCTCGCCCGCGAAAATGCCCTTGCGCGAGGTCTTCGCGTCGGACATCCACTTGAGCGACAGCACAAAGCCGATGCCACCGGCCAGGTACAGCAGCCCGATGATCACCGCGCGTGTGCTGCTCGGGTCGAGGAAGTAATGCACGGCATCAGTCACGAACCGACCTCCGCCTCAGCGGCCTTCTTGGGCTTCTGGTGACGCGTCTTGAACATGCGCAGCATCTTGTCGGTGATGAGGAAGCCACCGACCACGTTGATGGTGGAGGCCACCACGGCGATGAATCCCAGAATGGTGGCGTAGGTGGAGTACTGGCGACCCAGCACCACCAATGAGCCCACCAGGGAGATCGCCGACAGCGCGTTGGTAAGCGCCATCAAGGGCGTGTGGAGCAGGCGCGGGACCCGGCGGATCGTCTCGAAGCCGAGGAAGCCGGCAAGGGCAAAGACGAAAAGCCCCGTGATGATGAACTCGGTACTGACGTTCACTTGGCAGCCTCCTCAGGGGACTCGGACTCGGCATCGGGCTCAGGCTCAGGGGCCGGCGGCTCGGGCTCTGGAAGCGGCACAAGGCCCAGGGCCTCACGCACGCGGTTGTTAACCACATCGCCACCACGGGCGACAACGCTCTGCTGGATGACGTCGTCATCCACATCCAGATCGACCGCGCCATCCACCACCATCAAACAGAGGAAGTTGGCCACGTTCTTGCCAAACAGCTGACTGGCATGCACCGGGATCTGGCCGGGCAGGTTCACCACGCCAATCACCTTCACGCCGTCAATGTCAACGGTCTCGCCGGCAACGGTGGGCTCACAGTTGCCGCCCTGCTCGGCGGCCAAGTCGATGATGACCGACCCGGCGCCCATCCCCTTGATCATCTCGGTGGTGATGATCTGCGGCGCCGTGGTGCCCTGCACCTGCGCGGTGGTGATGATGACATCGCTCGCCGCCACAGTCTTCGCCATCAGCTCCTGCTGCTTCTTGATGGCCTCATCGGAGAGCTGCGTGGCGTAACCGCCCGAGCCCTCCTCCTGGTCGGTCTCCAGGGGCAGCTCGACAAACCGGGCACCGAGCGACTGCACCTCCTCGCGGGCAGCCGGGCGCACGTCGTAGGCCTCCACCAGGGCGCCCAGACGGCGCGCGGTGGCGATGGCGCCCAGGCCGGCCACACCGGCTCCAACGATAAATACCTTGGCTGGCGCGATGGTGCCCGCGGCAGTGGTGAGCAGCGGGAACATCTTGGGAAGCTCATTGGCCGCCAGCAGCACGGCCTTGTATCCGGCAACGGCGGCCTGCGAGGAGAGAATGTCCATCGACTGCGCGCGGGTGGTGCGGGGCACCATCTCCAGCGCGTAGAGCACTGCGCCCGTGCCGGCGACGGCCTTCACCAGCTCGGGACGGGCGAACGGTGCCACGGCACCCACCACGATCAGCCCCTCGCGCAACCGCGCCAGGTCGGCGCTCGCGGCATCTGCGCCCATCACGTTTACCTGCACCACGATGTCGGCAGCAAACACGTCGTCGCGTGAGCCGATCCGGGCACCCCGGTCGGTGAAGGTCGAGTCGGGATAGCCGGCGGCGTCGCCTGCTCCTGACTCGATCACGATGTCGAACCCGGCCTTGGTCAGCTGGGGAAGGGCCGTGGGGCTGAGCGCCACGCGGGTTTCGCCCGCGCGCTCTTCCTTGGGAACTCCCACCACAATGCGCGGCGTGTCGGTCTCGGCCATCAACGTCTCCGGATCTACCGTTCCCGGGCCCGCGCCGCTAGGCGCGTGCCACCGGGGGATGCTCGGCGGTGAGTTCGCCGGAGGGCATCTTCGAGGTGGGTGTCGGACGAATATTCATATACGGAATGCACTACCGCGCGAGGTATGCCGGAAGGCACCCTGCGCGGGAGGATGGGGATTGGTACATGACCGCGAAGGCCCCGTCAACGCCCGAGCGGTTGCATCTGCTGCCACGGGCCCCGAGCGGCGCGACCACATGGCCTCCGCGGAAAGGTCCGGAGGGCTCGAATGCCGCTTGGAGAGCGGCCTGTGGAGGGGTCTCAGCCCTCGACCGGGTCGGCGTCGAGAACTGCGCGCACTGCATCGTCGAGTTCCTCGTGCGGCACGACACCGCTCACCAGGAGTCGTCCATTCAGCACCATCGCAGGAACACCGGTGATGCCGGCTGAGTGCGCCCAGGTGGTGGAATCGTCGACAACCGGAACAAATGCCCCGTGCTGCACCGCCCGCCGACCCACCATTCCATCGAGCCCCACGCTGTGTGCGACGTCCTCGAGTACCGCCCAATCGCCGATGTCGCGGCCGTCACGCCAGTAGGCATCCATCAGGGCGTCATGCATTCGCCGGTGCGTGTCTGCACCGTACGCGCGCGACCACTCGGCCAGCTCAAGCGCCTTTCGGCTGCGCGGAACGACATCCGGGTTGGGGTTATGTGGAAGCCCCGATGCCTCGGCCAATGCCGCCACCCGGTCAATGGCCTCCTGCCCGTAGGTGGCCACCAGCGACACCCGCAGGATCCCCTCATCGGGGTACTCGGGATGCAGATCAAACGGTAGCCACTGCACCTCTGCGCCGTATTCGCGCTCCAGGTACGTGACCCGCTCGCGACCGATGTGGCAGAACGGGCATGTGTAGTCGCTCCACACCTGCACGGTGAGAGGTGCCTGCTCCTGCGTCTCAGCCGACCCGGTGCTCATCGCCCTGCGGCGTCCAGCTTTGCCCACTCAGCGTCGGTGAGCTCGAGCCCCACGGCGCCCATGATCTCGGCCACCTGATCAGGCGACGTTGCGCTGGCGATGGCGCAACTGATGCTGGGGCGCTGCATGAGCCATGCAAGCGACACCTGAGCCGGGGTGGCTCCGTGCGCGGCTGCGACCTCGTCGAGCACGGCAAGCAGTGCCCACCCGCGGTCGTTGAGGTACTCGTTCGCAATGCCCCCGGCGCGCGGGGTGGCGGGAAGATCCTGCCCCTGCCGGTACTTGCCGGTGAGAAACCCACGGGCCAGGGTGAAGTACGGCGCCACGCCCAGACCCTCACGCACACACACCTCCTCGGCGTCGCCCTCCAACTCGGCGCGCTCAAGCAGATTGAAGTGCGGCTGATATCCCTCAAAGCGCGCGAGTGCGTGCGTGTCGCTCACATCGATTGCCTCCGCCAGGCGCCCGGCGGAGTAGTTGCTGGCTGCCAGCGTGCGCACCAGACCCTCGTCCACCAGCTCGCTCAACACGCCCATGGTCTCGTCGAGCGGCGTTGCCGGGTCGTCCTTGTGGGCGTAGTACAGGTCGACCTGCTCAATGCCCAGACGATTGAGCGACCCCTCAATGCCCTCACGGATGTTCGCGCGGTCGAGCCCGGCGCGCATGTGCGGGTCACCTGGGTATCCCACCTTCGTGGCGATGACTAGGTCGGCACGATTACCGCGCGCCTTCAGCCAGCGACCGATGACGGCCTCCGACTCACCACCCACGTTGCCGGGTACCCATGTGGAGTAGACGGTGGCGGTGTCGATGAAGTTGCCGCCGGCCTCCACGTAGGCGTCGAGAACGGCGAACGAGGCCTGCTCGTCGCACGTCCAGCCAAAGACGTTGCCACCAAGGCACAAGGGAGAAACCTCAAGCCCCGTGCTACCGAATTCGCGTCGAATGCTCATGCCCCGACCCTACGGGATTCGTGACGATTCGGACATGTGAAGCTGACGTCACAGAGGCACCGATCCCCCCTGACAATGGCAGGAGGCCGCGCAATCATTAGGTACATGACGATCATGGAACACACTCAGCGCGATCATGACGAGGCTGTCGTCGTGAAGCTCACCGCCGATCACCTCCGGGCAATCGAGGCAGCACTCTCCTTGGCCCGTGCGGTGCTGCACGAGGAGATCACCGTGAGCGACCCGGACGAGATCGGCACGGCCATGGTGGCCGCCGAGGGCCTCGCCTCGCTCACCTCGCTCACGCATTCAGCCTAGAAACGCGAAGGGCCCGGATTCCCGGGCCCTTCAAACACTCACTTAGGCACGTGCTCAGCCCTGCGAGTGCGATCCGTCGCAGAACGGCTGGTTCTGGCTCTTGCCACAGCGGCAGATGGCAATCACGGGGTTGAGCCCCTCAATCACGTTGCCGTCTGCACCGGTGACGGTGAACTCACCGCTGATGACGGCGGGGCCACCGTCCTTGATCTGAATGCTGACACCGTCGGCCATGGGGTTCCTCCTGGAATGAGATGTCACCGGCGGTCGCCGGTCTGTTAGTTGCGGGCGCAACGATACAGCATCGGGGCTGATGCAGATGCGACAACGGTACGCCCGCGGCGGCGCCTAGATTGACCGTAATGACGACACACCCGCTCGCCATCAACCCCCCAAATGCCGGATCCAAGAGCGCCCAGATCTGGGCGCTTGTCATCACCGGCCTCGCCCTTTTCATGGTGGTGCTCGACAACCTGGTGGTCACCACCGCGTTGCCGACCATGCGTCTTGACCTTGGCGCCTCGGTGACCACGCTCGGCTGGGTGGTAAACGCCTACACGCTGGCATTCGCAGCCCTGCTGCTCACGGGCGCGGCGCTGGGCGACCGTTTCGGGCGGCGGCGTGTGTTCGCCATCGGCATCACGATCTTCGCGCTGGCATCCGCTGGCTGCGCGCTGGCCCCGGACATCAACTCGCTCATCTTCTTCCGCGTGATGCAGGGGCTGGGTGCCGCTCCGGTGATGCCCCTGTCGCTCACCCTGCTCGCCGACGCCTTCCCTCCGGGCAAGCGGGGGCTGGCCATTGGCATCTGGTCGGGAATCAGTGGGCTCGCCGTCGCCGCCGGGCCTCTGGTCGGTGGCGGTCTGGTGGACGCCCTGTCGTGGCACTGGATCTTCTGGGTGAACGTGCCCATCGGTCTCATCCTCGCCCCCATCGCACTCTGGAAGCTGCGGGAGTCGTATGGCCCCGACCGCCACCTGGATCTGGGCGGCCTGGTGCTGGTGGCCGTCGGCCTGTTTGGGTTGGTGTACGGGATCGTGCGCGGCAACGAGGTCGGGTGGGGGTCGCCGCAGATCCTCACCACGTTCATCGGGGGAGTGGTGTTTCTCGCGCTCTTCCTGTGGTGGGAAACGCGCGCGAAGTACCCCATGCTACCGCTTCGCCTGTTTCGCATCCGCGGCTTTGCCGTTGCCAACTCCGTGTCGGTGTGCCTGTACTTCGGCATGTTCGGGGCGGTGTTCTTTCTCGCGCAGTTCCTTCAGACGGTGCAGGGCGACGGCGCATTTGATGCAGGTCTGAAAGTGCTGCCGTGGACGATCATGCCCATGTTCATCGCACCACTTGCCGGCGCGTACAGCGACCGCATCGGGTCACGACCGCTCATGGCATCGGGCTTGTTCATCATGACCGCCGGGTTCCTGTGGATGGGGCTCACCATCACGCCCGACATCTCGTACGGCGGACTGGTGGGCGGCTTCCTGCTCGCCGGGTTCGGCATGGCGCTGGTGTTCGCACCGGTCTCGAACATGCTCATCGGGTCCGTACCCGAGCAGGACATCGGCAAGGCATCGGGCGCCAACAACACCGTGCGCGAGGTCGGTGGTGCGCTGGGCATCGCGGTGATGACCGCGATCTTTACCGGCGCGGGGTCGTACAGCAGCGGGCAGGCATTCGTGGATGGCCTCAACCCCGCCGTGCTGGTGGGTGCCGGAGTGCTGTTTCTCGGTGGCCTCATCGCACTGCTGGCACCGAAGAACGTCACACCACCCGCGGGTGGTGTGGCCGCCCACTGACCCGGGGTCGGTGCAGGCGGCCTAGGCGGTCGCCGAGGGGTGATCGCCCTCTGCCTGCCACGTCTTCATGCTCTTGCGCAGACCCCAGTACTGCCAGAAGCCCCACACAATCTGCGTGCCAAGCGCGACGCCGGTCCACACCAGCACGCCGGCAGTAGCGGTGGCCCCCGGGGCGCCACCGGCGATAAGAACTCCGATGGCCAGACCTTGTACCCCACCGATTCCACCGGGCAGTGGAATGAGTGACCCCACCTGACCGATGAAGTACGCCATCAGCATGATGCTGAGCGGAAGCGGATCGCCCACGGCGGCGTAACCCAGGTAGAACGCGCAGAAGTCAAAGCCCGGGTTGGCGAGCATGCCGATGATGGCGTAGGGCCGGCGGATGATGTGCATGGCGTCATTCGCACCCGGGGGCAGACGCACGGTGACTGACCAGAGCATGTTGCGCCACTTGGCGTGCTTCCCGGTATGCGGCGGCGTGGCATCGGGGGGTGGTGGCTCGAAGTGCGCGCCCTTCTTTGCGAACAGCAACAGGGTGATGATGAGGGCAAGGGCAGCGGCAGCAGAAGTCCAGGTGATGGCCGGATGCAGGTGCCCCTGCGTGATGCCTGCACCGATCAGGACACCGAGGACGAAGATCATCACGGTCATGACGGTGTTACTGAGCACCAGAAACGCCGTGGTGGTGCGCGAGATCTGCGCGGCGCTGAACCCGGCACGGCTGAGTGCCCAGAACTGCACGGCGAACCCGCTTGCGCCACCGCCGGGCAGCGTGTCGCCCAGAGCCAGACGACTGGTGGTGAGCTGCATGCTCTCCTTCAGTGTCAACGGGCGGGCGGCGTCGGCGCCCTGGTCCTTCCGCTTCGCGGCGGCCCCGTACACGGCCCAGAACAGCAGCACGTAGCCGGCGATGGAGAGAATCTCGAATGGGATCGCAAGCGCCACATACAGCGGGTCGCCCTCGCTCACGTCCTTCCAGATGCGTGGCACCAACTTGATGATGGCCAGCACGATGAGGAGCATGAGCACGTACACGAACACGCGCCCGAGAAGGTGCTTGAGGGCCTTGCGGTCAATGGCATGACCCTTGTGCATGAGGGAGGTGAGGTGGCCCACCACGCGATGGTACGCCTACGCCTGCAAGAGTTGGGCCCGTGACGACTCCGCCGGCCCCCGACACCACACTCGCGCGCAGTGGGCTCCAGCCGCTCGCTCTGGCACTGAGCGCATGAGCAGCCGTCCGCTTGCCCGCCTTCGCCCGGCGCAATCGGTTGCGCTGGCGTTTCTCGCGTTCATCGCGGGGGGAACGCTCCTGCTGATGCTGCCCATCAGCACCTCGGCCCCAGGGCCGGCGGCCATCGGCGATGCCTTTTTCACCGCCACCAGCGCCGTTACCGTTACCGGGTTATCAGTGGTCGATACCGCCAGCTACTGGAGCGGCTTCGGCGAGGCGGTCATCCTCGTGCTGTGCCAACTGGGCGGCCTGGGCGTGATGACCTTCACGGCCATCCTCGTGCTCATCATCAGCGGACGCCTCGGCCTGAGGCGACGTCAGGCGGCGCAGGCAGAGCAGGGGCTCATCGCGCCCGGCGAGGTGCGCAGCATCCTGATCGGTGTGGCCATTCTCACCGCCATCATCGAGTCGTTGGTCGCGCTGGTGCTGTTTCTGCGGTTCCTGTCACTGGGTGAGGGGTTTGGGCGGGCGCTCTGGTACGGCGTGTTCCACTCGGTCACCGCGTTCAACAACGCCGGCTTCGCCCTGTTTCAGGACAACTTCATGTCGTTCTCCGACGACTGGGTCATCCTCGGGGCGCTGTCAGTGGCCATCATCGCGGGCGGCCTGGGGCTACCGGTGTGGAGCGAGATCATCCGTCGCCGGCGCACACACGACCGCGTGCACCGGTTCAGCCTGCACACACGCCTCACACTCATCGGCACCGCAGTACTGCTGGTGCTCGGCATCGGCCTGGTGCTGCTATTTGAGTGGGGCAACCCGGGAACGCTCGGACCAATGGGCGTGGGCGACAAGATCCTGAACGGCGGGTTCCAGGGCATCTCTCCCCGCACCGCCGGGTTTAACAGCGTGGACTACGCGCAGATGAAGCCCGAATCGCTCATGATCACCGACTTCCTCATGTTCATCGGCGCGGGCAGCGTGTCGACGTCAGGCGGCATCAAGGTCACAACCATGCTGGTGCTCGCCATCGCCACCATCGCGTCACTGCGTGGCGATCGCGAGGTGCAGTTGCTCGGCCGCAGGCTTCCGGGTGCAGCAATCCGCGTGGCGCTCGCCGTGACGGTGGTGTTCACCAGCCTCATCGCGCTCGGCACGCTGCTGATGGTGTCGCTCACCGAATTCGGCCTTGAGCAGTCGCTGTTCGAGGTCACCTCGGCGCTCTCCACCACGGGGTTGTCCACGGGCATCACCTCGTCGCTTCCGGTTGCCGGGGATGCCATCCTGATCGTGCTGATGATCCTGGGACGCCTTGGCCCCCAGGTGCTGGGCGCGTCACTGGTGCTGCGCGAGCGCAGCGCGTCGTACCACTACCCCGAGGAAAGGCCCATCGTTGGCTAAGCGCGCAGATTTCATAGTGATCGGACTCGGCCGGTTCGGATCGGCCGCGGCAGAGGGCCTCGTGGCGCTCGGGCAGGAGGTCATCGGTGTGGATGCCAGCGACGCCCGTGTGCAGCACCACATGAACCTGCTGGGCCAGGTGGTGCAGGCTAACGGCGCCGATATCGACGCCATGCGGCAGGTCGGTGCCGGGGATGTGGGCACCGCGCTGATCGCGATGGGGAGCGACATCGAGGCGAGCATCCTCGCCGCGTCGGTGATGCTCGAGATCGGCGTGCCACGGGTGTGGGCCAAGGCGGTGACCAGCCGTCACGGGGCCATCCTCGAACGCATCGGCGTGCACCGCGTGATTTACCCAGAGCGCGACATGGGCGATCGCGTGGCCCATGCCCTCGTGGGGCGGGCCCTCGACTTCGTCATGCTCGATCCCCGCTTCGCCATGGCCGAGACGACGGTGCCGCCGAGCGTCTCCGGAAAGGGTCTTGCGGAGGCCGCTATCCGCACCCGCCACGACGTCACCGTGGTGTGTGTGAAGAAGCCGGGCGGCGACTACACACCGGCAACGGCAGAGACCGTCATCGAGGTCGACGATGAGCTTCTCGTGGTTGGCGAAGCCGCGAAAGTCGAGGCGTTCACCCGCCTGGATTGACCCTGGGCTAGGGCCAGAGGTTGCGCGCTGGCGGCACTGTGATGCCGAGCGGCTTCGCGGCAACTGCGATGTCCGCCAGCATCTTCGTCTTGATGTCAGTCGCCCGAACGTGCAGGTGTGAGTTCGGGTCGTTGGTCGGCTTGCCTCCGGCACGCAGGTGCGCCGCCGTTGCCGTGTCTGCGGCCAGTGAGACCACGAAGGCCTCAAGCACCTCGGTGCGCACGCGGGCGAGACGGGCTGGTGGTGGCGCAAGGGCGCGTAGGCGCGCGAGGGTCTCGGCGCGGGGGTTTCCCAGTCATTACGCACGGAGGGCTCATCCGCCCCCCCGCGGTCAGCCCTCCAGCGGAGGCAGCCCCGGCATAACGGCACCCGGTCCGGTGGCGATGGGGCGGCGGCGCGAGAACGCCATCAACACCCCGGCGCTGGCCAGCAGAATCAAGGCAATGAGGGGTGCCAGCACGGTGAGTTCACGCACCGTGGGCACGACCGTCAGCGCTCCGCCCAGGTCCTCAAAGATCTTGGTGAGGTCGGCCGTTGAGGTCGTCTGTGCAAACACACCACCGGTCTGCGTCGCCATGCCCGCCAGCACCTGCGGCGGCGGCGGACGATCAGGGCGGCCGGCGTCGTTACCCAGCATCACGGTGTACAGCGGCACCTTCACCGCCTGTGCGCGGGCGATGGCGTCGTCGGTTGACAGGCCCACGTTTCCGGCGCCATCGGTGAGGATCATTATGCGCCCGGCCGACTGCGCGGGCGATGCCGGCAGCGGGTTGAGTACCCCCGCGCCCGAAAGCGACCCAAGCCCGGCCGCCACCGCATCGCCCAGTGCCGTGCCTTCCTTCACCTGCAGGCGATCCAGCGCATTTCGCACCGCGATGCGGTCAAGTGTGGGTGCCACCTGCACCACGGCGCGGTCCGAGAACGTCACCAGCCCCACCAGCACCTCGTCCGGTGCGGAGTCGAGGAACTGGTTTGCTGCGACCTTCGCGGCGTCCAACCGGTTGGGCTGCAGGTCGGTCTTCTGCATGCTCTTCGAGGTGTCGATCTCAAGTATCACGGCACCCTGGTGCTTCTGCTCGGTGGTGTCCACCGCCGGGCGGGCAAGCGCGATTGGCCCCATGGCCGCAGCCAGGATGGCCAACGCCAACGCGGTACGGCGCAGCGTGCGCGCCCGGCGGTCCGACCCAATGGCCATCACCGACGGGTCGGCAAATGCCTGGCCCACCTTCGACCGGTCGCGCTCCCACGACACGGCGATCACCACCAGCACGGGCACCACCAACAGTGCCCAGAGCCACATGGGATTGATGAACGTGAACATCAGGGAAGCCTCGGGCTGACGCGCCAGGCGGCGATGCCGGCGAGGATGAGCAGAAGGGCGGCGATGCCAGCGGGCCACGAGGTGGCCTCGCCCATCACCTGGCGGGTGCCGATGAACGTGCCCAGGTCGCCGTACACCTGATCCAGCGACTCGGCGTCCTGGCTCTCAAATGCCTGGCCGCCGGTGATCTCGGCCACGGCGGCGAGCGACTCCGGATCTGGCGGAACCCGACGGCCGTCGGGCAGCTGGCCGTCAGCTGTGCCGAGCGCCACGGTGTACACGGGCACCCCGGCGTCCTTGGCCTGCTCCGCGGCATCCTGGGGCAGCGTGCCCACGGTGTTCGCGCCGTCGCTCAGCAACAGGATCCGCGCGCTGCGCAACTTGGTGGCACCCGGCTGTGTGGACCGGATCGCGTCCAGCGAACTGACAATGGCCTCACCGCTGGCCGTAGCGCCATCAGCCACCAGCGAGTCGACCGCGCGCTTGAAGGCATCGCGGTCGGTGCTCGGTGGCAGAAGTACATTGGCCTGACCGCTGAATGCCACCAGCCCCACCTGGAACTGCCGCGGCACCTTGTCGGCGAATGCCACGGCGGCATCCTGCGCGGCGCGAAGGCGATACGGCTGGATGTCGTCGGCCGCCATCGACCCCGATACGTCGATGGCGAGCATGATGCTGCCCTCATCGCGGGGCACGCTGGTCATGGTCTGCGGGCGGGCCAATGCAACGGTTGAGCCGGCGACGGCCAGCACCAACAGCATGCCCGGCAGCCAACGGGTCGAGCGGCGACGCGGAGTGGCCATGGCCACCAGGTCGAGGTCGGCAAATGGAATAGCTGCGTGGCTGGTCACGCCCCTGCGGTCGCGCCACACCCACCACACCACGCCCATGGCAAGCGGCACGAGCAACAGCAGCAGCCACGGGTACGCGAAGCTCACGAGGCCAGCCTCCGGCGCGATCCCTGCGACAGCGCACGGGCCATGTCGAGCAGCCAGTCGCGGCCGGGCTCAATGGCGACGTACCGCGCACCGGTGCGGGCGATCATGCCCTTGCGGCGCGTCTCGGCATCGGCAACCGCAGCGCGAAAGCGCGCCTGAAATGCAGGGTCGCTGGTGTCCACCAATAACGTGCGGCCGGTCTCCACATCGCGCAGCGGGATGGTTCCCACCTCGGGCATTTCGCGTTCACGGCGGTCGCGGACCTCCACCACCACCACGTCGTGACGACGGCCAAGACCCCCGATGGCGCGCTCCAGACCCGGCGACCACGGCATGTCGCTGATGATTGCCACCATGCCCCTGTGGCGGGCCACGCGGCCGAGCAGCGTGATGGCGTGTGCAAGGTCGGTGCGCCCCGCCGACAGGTCGGGCTGCATTGCATCCACAGCCGCCACGGCGTTGACCAGCCCCCGGCGATCCCCGCGTGGGGGCCGGATCAGATCGAGTGCGCCGGTGGTGGTGGCCGCAATACCCAGACGGTCACCACGTCGCCGCAGCACCACGCCCATTGCCGCCAGCACCTCACGGGCCTGCGCGATCTTCGTGCCGCCGTGCGTGCCGAACATCATTGACGGCGACATGTCCACCAGGGCCCACGCGGTGAGCACCGGCTCGAGCTCGGGCACGCGCACCATGGCATCAACCGACCGCGCGGTGAGCGGCCAGTCGATCCACCGCACGTCGTCACCCGGCTCGTAGGCACGGGTGAGCGACGCATCGCCACCCGGCCCGGGGCGGCGCCCCTGGCGCTCACCCTGCAGCAGGCCGTCGAGACGGCGACCGACCCTGACCTCCACGCGGCGAAGCAGTGCCTCGGCGCTGGCGTCAGATCGGGTCATGTCAGGCGACGTTGCGCCCGCCACCGATCTCCACCTTCGGCTGTGCGACTGCGGCCAGGATGCGATCAAGCACCTGCTCCGGCTTCACCTCTGCGGCCAGCGCCTCGTAACTGAGCACGATGCGGTGGCGCAGGGCGTCGTGGTACAGCGCTGCGACGTCCTCGGGCAACACGTACCCACGGCCGCGCATCACGGCGAGTGCGCGGGCACCGCGGATGAGCGACAGGCTTGCGCGTGGCGACCCACCCAGCTCCAGATACGGGGCCAGGTCAGGCAGCCCGGCCTCAGCCGGGTTACGCGTGGCGGTCACCAGCTGCACGGCGTAGGTACGCACCCGGTGGTCGACAAACACCTCGTCGGCGATCGCCTGCAGCTCCATGATCTGCACGGGATCGAGCAGCCTGCGGGCGGCGGGCGGATCGCTGGCCATGCGGCGCACGATCTCCTCTTCGTCGGCCACTGACGGGTAGTCGACCACCAGCTTGAAGATGAATCGGTCGAGCTGCGCCTCGGGCAGCGCGT
This sequence comes from Bifidobacterium breve, assembly GCA_945876305.1. Classification (GTDB taxonomy): domain Bacteria; phylum Actinomycetota; class Thermoleophilia; order Miltoncostaeales; family Miltoncostaeaceae; genus SYFI01. The sequence goes on along the minus strand of CAMCOB010000023.1, from coordinate 1,128 downwards.
ACACGCCCTCGCTCTCAATGGGGTTCTGCGTGGCCAGCACGAAGAACGGCGCGGGCGTTGCGTGCGTCTCGCCGGCGATCGATGCATGGCCCTCGGCCATTACCTCGAGCAGTGCGCTCTGCACCTTTGCGGGTGCCCGGTTGATCTCGTCGGCCAGCACGAAGTTTGCGAACACCGGGCCCAGACGCGTGGTGAAGTCGCCATCGCGGGTGAGCACCTGCCCACCCACCACGTCACTCGGCACCAGGTCCGGCGTGAACTGGATGCGGTGGAAGTCGCCCCCGCTCACCTTGGCCACGGTCTCGAGTGTGAGGGTCTTGGCAAGGCCGGGCACGCCCTCAAGCAGCACGTGGCCACGGGCGAGCAGGGCGACGAGCACGCGGTCGAGCAGCTCGTCCTGCCCCACCACCACGCGGCGCAGCTCGTAGAGCACGGCCTCAAGCCGGTCGCGTGGCGATGCGTCGGCGTCCGGCACGGGGATGGGATCGTCATTCACTGGCGCTGCTCCTTGATCGTTCATCACTTCACTGACTCCAGCATCCGCTGTACCTCGGCAGAGGTCACGGCGAAGCCGATGCCCACGTTGCCGGGCACCGGACTGTTGATTGATGTGGGAATTCCCACCAGGCGACCGCGGAGGTCGAAGAGACCGCCGCCGGAGTTACCCGGGTTGATTGGTGCATCGGTCTGGATCATGGGCTGACCCGAACTATCGGGACGGTTGACGGCACTCACCACGCCCACGGTCACCGTGTTCATGAGCCCAAAGGGGCTGCCGACGGCAAACACCGTGTCGCCGGCACGCAGCCCGGCATCCGGCTCGGCCGCCAGCGCGGCACCCGGCCCCACCGACCCCTGCGGCCTCAGTACATCCAGATCGCGCTGGGGGTCGCTCGCCACCACCACGGCGGGCACCTCGCGGTTATCGGCGGTCACCACGGTCACCTTGGTGCCCTTGGCACCGGCCACGTGATTGTTGGTGATGATGAGCCCGCGCGACTGCATGACCACACCACTGCCCTGCCCCCCGGCACTGCGTACCTGCACCACCGATGGCCTCACGCTGGAGATGGCGTCCTGCAGCGGCATGATCGCCGAATCGGCGGCCGAGGCAGTGGGCACCGCCTG
>CAMCOB010000022.1 GCA_945876305.1 Bifidobacterium breve | reverse complement strand
CGCGCGCCGCCGGAGTCGTTCAGGCCGATGATGGGGCAGCCCATGCGCACGGCCAGGTCCATGACCTTGCAGATCTTCTCGGCGAATACCTCGCCGAGGCTTCCGCCAAACACCGTGAAGTCCTGGCTGAACGCGAACACCTTGCGGCCATCCACGGTGCCGTGGCCGGTGATGACGCCGTCGCCCCAGGGGCGGTTGTCCTCCAGCCCGAATCCGGTGGCGCGGTGGCGGGTGAACATGTCGAGCTCCACGAACGAGCCCGGATCCATCAGCAGGTCGATGCGCTCACGGGCGGTGAGCTTGCCGCGTGCATGCTGGCGATCCACCCCGGCCTCGCCGGAGGGATTCATGGCCTCAGCCCGCAGGGCGTCGAGGCGCTGCTCGGCGTCGGAGGTGTTCATCCGGCCGCCGCCTTCATGTGGTCGTATTCGCCGAATTCTTCACGCAGCACGTTGCATACCTCGCCGATCGTGGCCTTGGCGCCCAGCGCCCGGTGCAGGGGCGGCAGCAGGTTGTCGGTGCCGCGGGCGGTAGTGCGCACGGCGTCAAGTGCGGCATGCACCTCAGACTCGTCGCGTGCGGTGCGCAGGGAGTCGAGGCGCTTCACCTGCGCGCGTTCCACGTCGGGGTCGATCTTGAGAATGTCGATGCGGGTGTCGTCGGGCTCGGCCTGAATGTTGATCCCCACGATCTTCCGCTCGCCGCTCTCCATTGACCGGTGCCAGCGGTAGGCCGCGTCACCGATCTCGTCGCGCATGAACTCGATGCTCTCCACCGCACCGCCGCGCTCATCGATACGGGTGATGAGTTCCTCGGCGCGCTCCTCAATCTCCTTGGTGAGCGACTCCACCAGCCAGCCGCCCGCCAGGGGGTCAACGCTGTCGGTGATGCCCGTCTCCTCGGCAATCACCTGCTGGGTGCGCAGCGCCAGCTTGGCCGATTGCTCTGTGGGCAGGGCCAGTGCCTCGTCAAAGCCGTTGGCGTGAATGCTCTGCGCTCCGCCAAACGCCGCCGACAGCACCTGAAGTGCCACGCGCACCACGTTGTTGTCGGGCTGCTGGGCGGTAAGGGTGCTGCCACCGGTCTGTGCGTGGAAGCGCAGCGCCATGGAGCGCTCGTCCTTCGCACCGAAGCGCTCCCGCATGATGCGCGCCCACAGGCGGCGGGCCGCCCGGAACTTGGCGACCTCCTCAAGGAAGTTGGAGTGCGCGTTGAAGAAGAACGAAAGGCGCGGCGCGAATCGGTCCACATCGAGGCCCGCGGCCACCGCGGCCTGCACGTATGCGATGCCGTCCGCCAGCGTGAACGCCACCTCCTGCACGGCGGTCGAGCCGGCCTCGCGGATGTGGTAGCCGCTGATGGAGATGGTGTTAAAGCGCGGCATCTCGGCGGCGCAGTACGCGAAGGTGTCGGTGGTCAGCCGCATGCTCGCGTGGGGCGGGTAGATGTAGTTCCCGCGTGCCACGTACTCCTTGAGGATGTCGTTCTGGATCGTGCCCCGCAGTTGGTCGGGGGCCACGCCCTGGCTCTCGCCCACCAGGCGGTAGAGCAAGAGCAGCACGGCGGCCGGCGCGTTGATGGTCATGCTGGTGGAGACCTCGCTCAGCGGGATGCCGTCGAACACCCGTGACATGTCATCCACCGAGTCGATGGCCACGCCCACGCGACCGACCTCGCCGAGCGCCCGCGGGTCATCCGAGTCCATTCCAAGCTGCGTGGGCAGATCGAAGGCCATCGACAGCCCGGGCGCGCCATTGGCGAGCAGGTACCTGAACCGCTCGTTGGTCTCTTCGGCGGTCGCGAAGCCCGCGTACTGGCGCATGGTCCACGGCTTCTGCCGGTACATCGTCTCGTATGGGCCACGGGTGAACGGATACTGGCCGGGTTCGCCGAGTGCCTGCGCGAGATCCAGCCCGTCGACGTCGGACTGGTGGTAGACCGGCTCGATTGCGATGCCGGAGTCTGTGCTCCTGGCCTCACTCGATCCGCTGCTCACGCGCGCTCCCTGTGGTGTTGACGGACACGCAGGGTCGGGGTTCCACGCGTGCCGCGGGAAGGTACCAAACCCCCGGTTTCCACCGTCGATACGGGCATGCGCATACCTGTCGGCTTCGGTGGCTCATCTGACCGTGACACATCGGCGGGGTGGAGTGCCGGTGTCACGGACCGATGTCCCTGCTGGCGGGCCACGTGAGTGGAAGTAAGATCCCGCCCGTGAGCGATCAGGAACGCATTCTCAATCCGGCCACCGGCCCCGGCGTCGGCGTCATCGAGATGACCGACGAGTCCACTGGTGTGGACGAGCAGTTGTGGACCGACGACTCCGATCAGGACTTCGACGGCTGGTACTGCATCTCCACCGATCCCTGGCCATGCCCGGCTGAGGGTTGCGGCTTTGTGGCCAAGCACATCACCGCGGCGCATCTGGTGATCTGCTGGCCCGAGATGGACGACCCCAACCTGCTCACGCACGCGCAGATCGCGAAGGAAGTCGGTCGCAACCCGCGGGTGATCGAGTACCAGACCTCAATGGGTCCGGCGTGCTCGTACTACCAGTGGATTGCCGCTGGCCGACCGGTGCATGGCATCCGGGGCGGCGGTACGCAGGCGAAGTAGCAGTCGGGTTTCGATCACCCCTATGGCGTTTTCGGGCCCGGGGTGGCCACCCCTGCCTTGTGATGCCGCTTGCTGGCTAACGCGACAGGAGCTTGCGGGCCTTCAGATCCTTGACGATCGTGGCTGACAGCGTGGAACCGATGAGTGGCACCTTGCGCAGGAACTGGTCGTCGCTGCCGGCGGCGCCAACCTCCACCAGCACGCGGGCATCGGCCTTGGTGCGGTAGTAGCCGTAGAAGTGGACCATCCGCACGTTGCCGTTCGGCGGCTCGACGCCGTTGAACCTGGCCGATGCCCCGTTGGCTGGTGTGTGAATGCCCTTGAGCGCAGAGCTGATGCGGGTGGCCAGGTTGGCCGAATTCGCGGCCACGGCGGCGGTCACTTTCGTGGCCGGCAGCCGGTGCGAGCCGCTGTCCCCGTAGGGCGTCTGGCTCGCATCGCCCGTTCCCTCCCCGTGGTAGTAGTTCTCGCCGCCGCCCACGACCGCCCGTCCCACCCCTGCACCGCCGCCCGGCGAGTCGAAGTGGATCGAGATGAACGTGGCGCCGGATGCGCCCATCGGCATGACCTTGCTCACGAGCGGGCGGGCATCAACCCCGGCTGCCTTCAGGCGGGTCACCATGTCGTCGCGCACCTTCACGTTGAACGCGATCTCGCTGCCGAACGGTCCACCACCGGCCCCGGTCTGGGCCGAATAGCCGGGCTCGCCGGGGGATGCATGACCGGCCTGCACCCACACGATGGGCGCCGCCGCCGAGCCGATGGCGGGTGCCGACAGCACGGCGATTGCGAGTGCGGGTGCGAGGAGTCGTCTCATGATGCGGGCCAGCATCGCACCGTGTGCGGGGGAGATCGGGTGGTGAGGTTCCCCCGCCGCCTAATCTCCCGGACGTGTCCGCCCGCACGTCAATGAATCCGGCACTCCTCGTGACCGCGGCCCGCATCGCGCTGATCCCGGTGGTGATGGCGCTCATCCTCACGGACGGCACCTTCGACCGGTGGGCGGCCTTCTGGTTGTACGTCATTGCCGCTGGCACCGATTCACTCGATGGGTGGCTGGCGAGATCCCGCGGACAGGTCACGGTGGCGGGAGCCTTCCTCGACCCGCTGGCCGACAAGCTGTTGGTGACTGGCGCGCTTCTGTGTCTGGTGGAGGTGGCCCAGGTCAGCGCGTGGATCGCCATGGTCATCATCACCCGCGAGTTCGCGGTGACCGGCCTCAGGCTCGTGGCAATCAGCGAGAAGTTGGTCATTCCCGCAAGCCGGTTCGGCAAGGCCAAGACCGTCAGCCAGAACGTGGCCATCGCCTGGATCGTTCTGCAGGTGGGCCAGCAGTGGCAGTACGACGCCCTGCTCTGGCTGGCCGTGGTGCTCACCGTGCTGTCGGGCGCCTACTACTTCATCATGGCCCGACGACGGCTCTTCGAAAACCGCCAGCCGGCTCCCGACGTCACCGGAGATCCGTGAACCAGGCACTCGCGCTTGCCCTCGCCTACCTCCTGGGTTCCATCCCCTTCGCACTGATCGCCGGCAAGTTGCACGGAGTTGATCTGCGCGAAGCGGGGAGCGGCAATCTGGGGGCCACCAACGTGTTCCGCACCCTCGGACGCACGGCGGGTGTCGCGGTAATGGTGCTCGACATCGCCAAGGGGGCTGCCGCGGTGCTCGTGGCGGTGGCACTCACCAATAACCCCTGGCCCCTCGCAGCCGCGGCGCTCGCGATTCTGGGTCACGTCTTTCCGGTATGGACCCACTTCAAGGGCGGCAAGGGTGTGGCCGTGGGAGCGGGCGCAATGATCGGTCTGGTGCCCTCGGCAAGTGGCGTACTGCTGGTGCTGTGGATCCTGCTGGTGGTGTTCACGCGCTACGTGTCTGTGGCGAGCATTGTCGCTGCCCTGGCTGCCGCTCCGCTTGCCTACGTGTTCGGCGCGCCGTGGTCGTACGTGGTCTTCATCGCGCTGGCGGGCGTGTTCGTTATCTACAAGCACCGTGAGAACATCGTGCGCTTGGTGCACGGTGATGAGAGCCGCATCCAGTTCGGACGCAAGAACGGCGCCGCAACTTAGGCGTCGAGCCACTCCGTAACAGTGAGGTGTCGGCTGGAGTGCTCGCCACCTGCCACCTCGGCCCGCATCTGCCCCAGCACGCCGTACCGCTCGGCTTCGACGTCGTGGGTGTGGATGGTCTCGTAGTTCTCCTGATGCGCCGACACGAAGGCATCGTCCGGCAGGCCGGGAAACTGCTCGATGACCCCGGCGATCATTGCGCGCACGCTGTCCTCAACAAAACGGGGACGACGGTGCGCGCGGTCCACCACGTACAGCTCATCGGGCCGCTTCAGCAGTTCGTAGATCTCCGATGACATGCCGTCCTCGACGATGGCAATGAGGTCGTCGGCGGGGATGTCCACCATCCCGGGGACACCCACGATGAGGGTGCCGCGTGCGCGCTGGTTATGGGTGGCGATGGGCACGCGGGCGACGATGCGGGCGATCTCGTCATCGGTGAATCCGTCGGCCGACAACGCCGCCTCAGCCTGCTCGCGCACCAGGCCCTGTGCACAGGGGCAGGCATTCATACCCTGCGCCGATACGCCGACGGCACGTCGTGAGTGCCCAGGGCGGGCCGATGCCATGCCGATGAGCCCGTACATCTCCTGCGTGGGCACGTCGGTCACCGGAGTGCGGCGCTCCTTGGGGTAGCGCGCACGGATGGTCGCGGTGCCGCGAAGCGCACCCTGGCGCTCCACCACTCGACGGGCGATGTTCTCCGCAAGCTGCTCAATGGCAACTGCGTTCTCGCCGATGAACACCTGATCGATGGCCTCGTTGACCTCCTCCTCAAAGCGCGACATGTGCACGCCCTTCTGGTCGGGGTCGAGATCAACCAGGCACTCCACGTCGGCATCCATGAAGTGCTCGCTGCCGCCGAATCCCATGCGGATGGCTTTGGCCGAGCGCGTCACTCCAGCCCGGGAGAGCCCGATGCGGATCGCCGGCGGGGTGTCCTGCAGGTCCTCTGAGAACTCCACGGGGTGACTTGACATGGCGCCTACGAGGCCTTCGCGCCGGGAAGCATCTGCTGCAGCTCGCCGTCCTGGAAGAGCTCGGTGACGATGTCGCATCCGCCAACCAGCGTGCCGTCCACGAACAGCTGCGGAATGGTGGGCCAGTCCGACCACGTCGACAGGATCTGCCGAACGCGCGCGTCCTCAAGGATGTCGCGGGAGCCGTACTCCACCTCAAGGTGGCTCAGCATCTGCACCACACGCATTGAGAATCCGCAGGCGGGCGCGTCAGGCGTGCCCTTCATATAGAGGAAGATGCGGCTGCCCGCGGTCTCCGCCTTGATCTGCGCGAGGATCTCCTCGTCGCTCATGGTCGTGACGTCGCTCATGCGTCCTCCGGGAGCCGTGTCTTCAGGGCGAGTGCGTGGATGGCGCCGTCGTCGATGCGCGCCTGGACGGCCGCGTAGACGGCCTTGTGCTGCTCAAGCCGGCTCATGCCGGCGAACTGCGGTGCCACCACGACGGCGGCCAGATGGTCGCCACCACCGTGGTCCTGCACCTCGACGACCGCACCCGGGAGCGCGACCTCGATCATGGTCTGGATTTCGTCAAGGTCGGCCACGGGCGGAGAATAGCCGTGGTGGCCCGCTCTGCCCCGTTAACGGTCAGGTGGCGGCGATAGTGCTGGCGAGGGCGTCGGCATCGGTGAGAGGCGCGCGGCAGGCGAACCCGCTGCATACATACGCGGCCGGCAGGCCATGCACCAGTGGGCGATTGGCAAGCAGTGGTGCCGCCGTGGCTGCCCGGGCGTCGGCGGGATCTCCTGCGGCGATCACCGCATACGGCCCCACGGCACCCTGCGCCGCAGACACGAGCGCGTGCGTCGCCGGGTCGTCCAGTGGCCCTGAGATGGCCACCTCCATCGGAGGCGAGGTCAGCAGGTCAATGGTGGCGAGGGCCCGTCCAAATGCATGGGGCCACGAGGCCACCGAACCGGTCACCAGCGCCACGGCGCCCTCGGCTGCCCGTGCGTACCGGGTATCGCCGGTGAGCAGGTGCAGGCGGGCCATCACCCATGCCGCCTGGGCGTTGCCGGATGGGGTGGGGTGGTCCTCGAGGTTGCGGGTGCGGGCAACCAAGGCGGGCGCGTCGCTGCCCGCGAGGAAGAATCCGCCCTCGGGCGCGGCGAACAGGGTGATGATGGCGTCGGCAAGCGCGCGCGCAGCCAGCAGCCAGTCGGGGTTGAAGTCGCGCGCGTAAAGCGCAAGCAGGCCATCTGCGAGATCGGCGTGGTCGTCGAGGGTGCCCAGATGGCGCGCGCGGCCGTGTGCGTGCACCCGCATCAGCCGGTCGTCCACCACCATCTCGTCGAGCACAAATCGTGCGGCAGCCCGGGCCGCATCCACCCATTCCGGCCGGTCGAGCACGCCACCCGCCGTGGCCAGGGCGCCGATTGCGAGGCCATTCCACGATGCGATGACCTTGTCGTCGCGGTCCGGGGCAGGTCGCGTACCACGTGCCGTCAGCAGCCGGTTGCACGCGGCCGCCGTCACATCGTGCGTCGGGTCGGCCACGTGGAGGATGGTGCGCCCCTCAAAGTTGCCGCGGTCGGTCACACCGAATCGCGCCAGTGCGCCCTCGGCATCGGCCGGGCCAAGCACCGCAGTGATCTCATCCGGCGTCCACGTGAAGAACGCACCCTCGCCGCCCGGGGAGTCGGCATCCTGCGCCGCGGCAAATGCACCACCGTCCACACGCATCTCGCGCAACAGGTACCCGGCGATGGCCTCGGCCGTCGCCGCGTGTGCCGGATCGTCAAGCACCCGTGCACCGAGGGCGTAGTCACCAAGAAGGAGCGCGTTGTCGTACAGCATCTTCTCGAAGTGGGGCACCAGCCAGATCGCGTCTACGGCGTAGCGGTGGAACCCGCCCCCGATCTGATCGAACACCCCACCGGCTGCCATGGCCCGCAGGGTGCTGGCGGCCATGCCACGTGCATTCGCATCGGCAGGATCGGCCCAGGCGCGGCGCAGCAGGAAGTCGAGTGCCACCGATGGTGGGAACTTGGGTGCTCCTCCGAACCCGCCATTCACCATGTCGTACCGCTCGTCCATGGCGGCCAGGGCCTCGCCGATGACCTCCCGGCCACCGGGTCCCGACGCAGGCGTCACGGCGTTCTGCTGCTGGATGCCCCGCGCCAGCATCCCCGCTTGCTCCATCACCTCGCCACGGCGCTCACGCCAGGCCTCGGTCACACCATCCAAGATCTGCAGGAATGACGGCATGCCATGCCGGGGCTCCGGTGGAAAGTAGGTGCCTGCCCAGAATGGCTCGCCGGTGGGGGTGAGAAACACGGTCATGGGCCAGCCGCCCTGGCCGGTCATCGACAGCGTGGCCTGCATATAGAGCGCGTCAACGTCGGGGCGCTCCTCGCGATCCACCTTCACGGGAACGAAATCGGCGTTCATCGTCCCCGCGGTTGTCGGGTCCTCAAATGACTCGTGCGCCATCACATGGCACCAGTGGCACGACGAGTAGCCCACCGACAGCAGCACCGGCACGTCGCGGTCACGGGCCTCGGTGAATGCCTCATCGCACCATGGCCACCAGTCCACGGGATTGTCCGCATGCTGGCGCAGGTACAGGGAGGCTTCGTCGGCGAGTCGGTTGGGCATGGCCTGATGGTGGCAGCGTCCCGCAGATTGCGGCCCGATAATGGCTCAGGCGATAAGAGGGACGCCCGCAGCCCGGGCGGCGTCGGCGAGCCGCCGGTCGTTCGTGGCCAGCGCAATGCCGCGTCGCAGGGCGGTCATCAGGTACGCCGCGTCGTAACCCGTGAGGCCGTTGGCCGCCCCGTACGCCGCAAGTTCGCCGATATCGACCGGGCGCTCGTCGTGCACGAGTCGCAGCCGGCTCAGGTCGTCTGCGAGACGCGCCGCCTTCGCTGCGCTGAACCTGCCTCGCCTCACTCCAGTAACGAGGATATTGCTCATCTCAAACGACCAGATGCCCGGGACCACAACGGATCCGTTGCACATGGCGTTCAGGACGGGCACCACCATGTGCGCCTCCTCGTCCTCGAGGTAGAGCGTGATCGTGGTTGAGGCATCCAGGACGAAATCGGTCGTCACATCCGCCCATCATCGATCCACTCACGGATCTCCTCCGGCGTGATGCGGATCGCAATCGCGCGCCGTGTCTCGCGAATTGCTGCGACGGCGGCCTCGCCCGAGAGTTTCTGTGGCTCCGGCGGCACCAACTTGGCCACGGGCATTCCGTGGCTCGTAATGACGATCTCCTCGCCCTCTCCGACACGCCGGATCATCTCCGAGAACTTCGCTTTCGCCTCATGCACGGGTACGTGTGTCTGCTCGGTTGTGGCCATGGGGCCCATTCTAGTCACCATATGGTCATAAATCTGCCACCTCTGGTGACGACCTCGTGCCGGGGCTGCACTACCGTGCCCGGCGTGGCCGACCCCTTCACACGAGCAGCGGGCCCCGCTCCGCAACGCGGCGATGCCGCGCGCTGGCGACAGGTGGCCCTGCTCGCTATCGCGGTGGCCATGGGCGACCGCACCGCGCGGCCGAACCTCGCTGCCGCGATGCTCGCGCTCGACTTTCCGGCTGAGGCCGGTCGCGTGCTGGCGGGTGCATCCGACGACGACCCGTGGACCCGCTGGTGGTCGGTGCTCGCCGTCGGCCAGACCGAGGGCGCCGAGGGCCTGGACTCTGCATTGGCCGCCGCGCGCGCCGTGCGCGCCGACGGCCCCGACGGTCGCGAGGTTGCACGCCGGCTCGACGACCTGGCCGACGAGATCGCCGCGCTTCGCGGCAGCAGCGCCCCCGATGCCCATTTCGCACTGCTCGGTCACCGCGCCGATCCCGAGCGCCGGGTGATGCTCGCCGGCCGGTCGTCGGCCGCCTTTCTTGCCGATCCGTCATGGGAGTCGCTGGCGTTGGTGCGTCTCGCGCCATCCGACGGCCCGTCGATGGCGAACTCCGCACATCACCGCCTGGACGAGGTCATCGCCCTCGTGCGTCAGGGGCAGTCGGGGCAGGGGCGCACAGTGCCCGACGACGCGCCCGCGACGGCTGACCCCGAGGCAATGCTCGAGGCCCTGCGCGAAGACGTCGGCGGTCGTGACCTCCGCCTCGCCTCATTGGCAGAGGAGGTGCGTGAGGAGCGCGTCCACCTGGCCCACGAGCAGGCCCGGCTCGACGACGAGTGGGGCGACGTGCAGGCCGAGAAGGCACGCCTTCGCAAATTGGCGCAGGGGCTCATCGACGTGAAGCAGGGCAGTTCGGTCACCGCACCCACCAGCCCGGCAGAGGCCGCCGACCTCCTGGGCCTCGGCCCGCGCCCGTCACCGCAGGAGGTTGACCGCGCCTTCCGCCAGCAGGTGGTGCGCTGCCACCCTGATCGCGTGGCCGACCTGCACCCCGATCTGCAGGCGCGCGCAAAGGACATGACCGTCGCCCTCACCACGGCAAAGGACATCCTCCTCGGCAAGGCATCCCCAGCCCGCCGATAACGGAGTGCGAAGAAGAGCGGATGCCCACTGGGTGATTAGTGGGCGGACCGTCGCAGCCGGGGATCCCATACCCGCTGACCCGGTTTCGCAAGTGGTCCATGCACCGAGAGCGGGGTGCGGAGAGAAGACCGGAGGCCCAGCGGGTGATTGGTGGGCGGACCGTCGCAGCCGGGGATCCTGCACGTGCGGCCCCCGCACGTGCTGATCACGTTTCGCAAGTGGTCCGCCCACCAATCACCCACTGGGCCGGTGACCACGCCGAGGGGTCCCCGCCCTTATTCCCAGTCGCTCTCCACGGCGAGGCGCGCGTACTCGCGCCATTCATCAAGCGTCACCTTCACATCCTTGGCCCGGATCCCCGGGTGCAGCCGCGTGATGAGATCCACCGCCATGCCGTCGGCATTTCGCACGGGCGGATCGCCGATCTCCTTGAGCACGGTCCACACGTCGTCCTCGTCGAGCCCCGGCCGGGCACCCAGAATGAACGCGGCGGCCTCGCCCAGATCGAGCTCGTCGTCCATCAGGCCTTGACCTCGGGGCCGCTCACGGCACGGTCGTACACATCGTCTCCGAGGCCCATGTCCCGAAGCTCCACCTTGCGCACGCGCTCGGTGGGGGTTTTCGGCAGATGCTCCATAAACCTCACGTACCGGGGCACGGCGAAGTACGGCATCTTGTCGACGCAGTAGGTGAGCAGCTCATGCGGGTCGAGCGGGTTCTCGCGCGGCACGACGCAGATGAGGATCTCCTGCTCCGAGCTCGCACCCTCGTCGGCTGCCACGCCAACGGCTGCGGCCTCGAGCACGCCGGGGTGGCTCGCCACGATGAGCTCGACCTCCATCGACGAGACGTTCTCGCCGCGGCGCCTGATGTAGTCCTTCACGCGGTCCATGAAGTACAGGTAGCCGTCGTCATCCATCTGCCCCAGATCGCCTGTGTGCAGCTTGAGGTTCTTGAAGTCCTCGGCGGTCTTCTCCGGCATGCCGGCGTAGGCGCGCATCACGATGTTCGGCAACTTCATGTCCACCACGATCTCACCCGACGTGCCGCTCGGCACAGGCCGATCGGTGCCCGGCTCCACCACGCTCACCTCAAACCCGGGGCTCGCCATGCCGCACGAACCCGGCTTCTCGATGCCGGGCGGCACATAGGTGACCATGCCGGTCTCGGTCAGGCCGTAGCCCTCGTGCCAGCGAATGCCAAAGCGCTCCTTGAACTCGTAGTAGATGTCCTTGGGCGCCGGCATGGCCATGATGCGCGTCACCTTGTGCGCACGGTCGTACTCGCCCGGCGGGGTATTCCAGAGGAAGTAGTTCATGGCGCTCACCGTGTTGAGGATGGTCGCGCCGCACTCGGTGACCTCGCGCCAGAAGTTGGTTGACGAGTACCGGGTCGATATCTGAATGCGCGCGCCGGCGATCATGGCCGGGTAGCAGCTGAGCATCTGGGCGTTGCTGTGGAAGAGCGGCAGGCAGGTGTAGAAGACGTCGTCCTCGGTGACGCCGCACACCTCGTTGTAGGTGCGGCCCGAGAAGTAGTCGGACGCGTGCTGCTTGATCACGCCCTTGCTACGTCCGGTGGTGCCCGACGTGAACATCACCCGCGCGTCGTCCACCCAGGTCACCTCCACACCTGGGTCGGTATCCGGTGCGTCATCCAGCACCGCGAAGGGTTCGAAGTTCACCTTCGGGTTGGGACCATTCGGTGCGTCGGACGACCACAGGAACACGTGCTCCAGCAGGGGCAGTTCATCGGCCACCTTGTCCAGGCGGTCCAGCAGGTCGTCGCTGATCACCAGAAACCTGGACTCCGGCAGGTTGATCACCCATGAGAGGAAGTCGCCGCGGTAGGCCAGGTTGATGGGCGACTGCACGCCCCCGGCGCGCAGGATGCCGAACCACAGCGCCACCTGATCAACCGAGTTGGGCATGAGGGTGCTCACGCACTGGCCCTTCTGCAGCCCACGCGCGATGAGTGCATTGGCGATGCGGTTGGCCCGAAGGTCGATCTCGCCATAGGTCACCCAGTCGCCATCACCAAACCGTATGTACGGCCGGTCGGGGTGTGTCTGGGCCCGATCACGGAGGATGCGGGGGAGCACCCACCCGGTCGGATCCTCCTTGGCGTACCAGTCACTCCACTCAGTCGTCATAGTGCGAGGCTACCGGGCCTCGGGCATGTCCGCAGAACCCCGGCCCGGCGCTGTGGTACCTTCCCGCCCCCGCAAGCAATCGGAGGCTTTACTGTGGGTAAGACCGGCCAGCGCATCGCCGTGACCCTGGCGTGCCAGGACTGCAAGAGGCGCAACTACCAGTCGAATAAGAGCAGGCGCAACACGCCCGACCGCGTGTCCCTGTCGAAGTACTGCCGCTGGTGTGGCCGACACACGGAGCACCGAGAGACGCGGTAAGCATTTCCCGCCGGGCAACCGGCATACGGGACAGAGGGTCGTAGCTCAATTGGTAGAGCACCGGTCTCCAAAACCGGGGGTTGGGGGTTCAAGTCCCTCCGGCCCTGTCCACCGGACCGCGACGAACGAGTAGACGCCGAACAGATGGCACGTATCCGACCCTCAAAGGGGCAGGACTCCGGCGAGCCCGGCCCGGGTGGCGCTGAGCCGCCCGTCCCTGCGAAAAAGCCCAAGAAGTCCGACGGCGATCGGAAGGCCCAAAAACGCCCCCGCCGCCAGCCAAAGACCGACAAGCCCGGATCGGTGACGAAGTCTGTGCAGGAGGGGCGTAGCCGACGCTTCCTCGGCGAAGTCATCATCGAACTGAAAAAGGTGACCTGGCCGAACCGGGCACAGTTGTTCCAAGCCACGGCCGTCGTCATCATCTTCGTCGCCGTCGTCGCGATTTACCTCGGCGTCATCGACACACTGATGAGCGCGCTCATCGACGCCATCTTCTAGGAGATTCATTGCTGCGCTGGTATGTCATCAACACGTATTCGGGCCACGAGAAGAAGGTCCAGGCCAACATCGAACGCCGCATCGTCACGATGGGGCGCCAGAGTTCAATTCGCCGCATCATCATCCCGACGGAGCAGGTGGTCGAGACCAATAAGGACGGCCAGAAGATCCAGACCGAGCGTCGTACGCTCCCCGGGTACGTTCTGGTGAACATGGACATGGGCGACGACGACGCCTGGTCGCTCGTGAAGAACACCCCGGGAGTCACGGGCTTCGTGGGCGCCACCAAGAACGACGACCACCGCCCGCCGCCGCTGACGCCCGGAGAGGTGGACCGCCTGCTGCACACCGCCACCGAGACGCGCGTGAAGGTGCGTGCCGAGTTCACGGTGGGCGAGAGCATCAAGGTCATCTCCGGCCCGCTGTCGGACTTCACCGGTGAAATCGCCGAGATCAACTCCGAGTCGGGCAGGGTCAAGGTGCTCGTGTCGATCTTCGGCCGCGAGACGCCTGCCGAACTGTCATTCGATCAGGTGAAGAAGCTCACGTAAGCGCGGTATCGGCGGGCATTTTCGCTCCCGCTGGTCATTCTGCCGCATCAATGTATGATCCCGGGCCGCCTGAGACGGCCCCGAGACGGAAGGTCACGCCCCAATGGCGCAGAAGGTCCTGCAGATCATCAAGCTCCACATCCCCGCAGGGGGCGCCTCGCCGGCACCGCCGGTTGGCCCCGCGTTGGGTGGTGCCAGCATCAACATCATGGAGTTCTGCAAGGCGTTCAACGCCCAGACCCAGAACCTCGGCGGCGTCATCACGCCCGTTGAGATCTCCGTCTACGAGGACCGCTCCTTCTCGTTCATCACGAAGACGCCCCCGGCGTCCGTGCTGATCAAGGACGCGATCAAGTTGCAGAAGGGCTCGGCCGAGCCGCACCGCGACAAGGTCGCCTCCATCACTCGCGCGCAGCTGCAGCAGATCGCCGAGACCAAGATGCAGGACCTGAACGCAAATGACATCGACGCAGCCATCACCATGATCGCCGGTACCGCGCGATCCATGGGCGTCACGGTGGAGGGCTAGAGACATGGCCAAGCACGGTAAGCGCTACGACACGGCCAAGGCCGAGATCGACCCGGCCGGCAATTACGCCCCGCTTGATGGCTTCCGCCTTCTGGTCAGCCAGGAGGTCGCCCGCTTCGACACCACGGTTGAGGCGCACTTCCGCCTCGCCGTTAACGTCCGTCATGCCGATGAGCAGCTGCGCGGCACGATCGCGCTTCCCCACGGCACCGGGCGCAAGATGACCGTCGCCGTGTTCGCCGAGGGTGACAAGGCCCGCGAGGCTGAAGAAGCCGGGGCCGAGTTCGTGGGTGGCGAGGACCTGGTGAAGAAGATCGAAGAGGGCTTCACCGACTTCGACGTGGCGATCGCAACGCCCGACATGATGGTGGCCGTCGGCCGCCTCGGCCGCGTGCTCGGCCCCTCGGGCAAGATGCCCAACCCCAAGACTGGCACCGTCACCTTCGACGTGGCCAAGGCCGTCGCCGAGATTCAGGGCGGCAAGGTCGAGTACCGCACCGACCGTACGGGAACGGTGCACCTCGGTATCGGCAAGCGCTCCTTTACCCCGGAGCAGCTCACCGAGAACTACGCCGTGGTGCTCGAAGAGATCCTGCGCGCCAAGCCGGCGGCGACCAAGGGCAAGTACATCAAGTCCATCAGCATCGCCCAGACGATGGGCCCCGGGATCGATCTCGACCCGGCCATCACGTCGGACCTGCTGCAGGAGGCCACGGCCTAGACCGCCGCGCGCCACACGCACCCGACCGAAGATCACGGGGGCGGCCAACCGGTCGCCATAAATCAGGGGCATGAGCCCCGACCCGTGTGAGGACGGAGCAACGGAGCAGCCGGGGCATATCGCCCCGTGTCGCCTCCCGACGCCCCGCCCTTGCACGGCGGAGAGACGAGGAGGTGAGGAACTGAACAGGGAACAGAAGGCGGAGGCCATCGCGGATATCGCGGAGCGCCTCAACGCAACTGACTCCGTCATTGCGACGGGATTCCATGGCCTGAGCGTCCGTGAAGTTGACGACCTGCGCGCGACGTTGCGCGAGGCGAATGGCCAGTTCCAGGTCGTCAAGAACACGCTCGCGCGTCGCGCGTGTGCCGAAGCGGGCTCGGAGACACTCCTCGAGTATCTCGTGGGGCAGACCGCGCTTGTATGGGCACATGGGGATGCCGCGGCCGTCGCAAAGGCAATCGACACGTTCGCCAAGGCATCGGACGATCGCCTGTCCATGAAGGGTGGCATCCTCGACGGTGCCCCCATCTCGGGCGAGGAGCT